>NZ_JBFWMI010000049.1:1754-25981 GCF_050251695.1 Macellibacteroides sp. | reverse complement strand
TCGGCTAAGAAAGCGGCTTGTTCAGCTGCTCTTTTTTGTTCTTCCTCGTCCTTTTTTACTTTATCAATAATTTTACCAATAACGGCAAGTCGTTCCGGTTCGCTCATTTTGGCAAGGGTTTGCAGACTGTCTTGCAGATGAACGGCTTCAGTATGGATAACAAGCTCGTCCAGAATGACAGACTGTTTAGCAACCCGTTCGTAATCGCGGTGTTTTTTATCCAGAGCAGTTAATGCTCCCAGGAAACAGGGCTGTGCTTTTTCGTAGGCACGTTGTTTGAAATAGATATCTCCGAGACGAAGTTGACAGATCGCTTTATCCAATCCGTTCCGTTTACTTTTTTCGATTGCTGATTTGTAACTTTCGATGGCACGGATTGTGTCTTGCTGACTCATATACACATTCCCGATAGCATAATACACCTGATCTAAGTAATCAACATTCTTTTCGCTACGGGCCATACTCTGCAATCTGCGAATTATTTTAGTTGCATTTCCTCCGGGAAAAACTTCGGTCTGACGGATACGCGCTGCAAATTCCATTTCGTATGGAGGATTTGCACTGATAACCTGGCCAAAAGTTTTATAAGCCAGACCATCCAATCCTTCACCAGCATATAATTGACCTAGAAGATATTTCATTCGGGTACGCTGTTTCCTGTTTTTCTCAGCTTTGATGGCAGTTATAAGGTAGGGGATAGCCTCTTTGCTCTGCTTGCTTTTAATCAGATAATCTGCATATACTGAAGCATACCTGCGTTGCTTACTTTTGGGAATACCATTGATATTTAATTTATTCAGGATGTCTTCCGACTCATACATCCACCCCAGCTCAGCATAAGACCTGGCTTGCCAGAGTTTTGCTTCGGCAACCATTTCTTCATCCTGGGCATAATGACGGGCAATATAGGAAAAAGTGGCCGAAGCCTGTAAAAAGTCAGCATTGTAAAATTGACTTTCACCCAATAGCAGCCAGCACTTCTTTAAAAATGGGTTGTACTCTTCCATCTCCTGCAACGCTTTTTGCTTGGGGTCATTTCGCCAACCCGGTTTCTTAAGCGGTTTTGTCTGTATGGAATGGAGTTTAATGGCTTTGTTACTCTTCTCTATCGCACGGTCGAAAGATCCTCCTGTAGTTTGTTTTTCTTTAGAGAGTCCGCTTACCGGATACATAAGCAGCTGTTCGGTATAATTATCTTTATGTCCGTCTTGAAGCGATTTCATTGATTCGTCGAAGGATGTCTTGCCGTTGAAGTAGATATTATACCGGGAGGTAAAGGCATGATAAAACCTACTGGACATCGTATTTTCTTTTGTACTGCACGATGCCAGCAACACAAACACACATAATGCGCTTATATAGCCGGTCTGTTTTTTCAATGTTGCCTGTTTTAACAACTTAATAAACAGAAATGAACCTGTTTTATTGTTTTTTACGGAAGAATAATAGCCCTTTTGCCACTAAAAAGAAAATGACCAATACCAGAATGATAAAAGCTCCCGAAGGTACGTTTAATAAATAGGACAAGATTAATCCTGACAAACATCCAATAAATCCTATAAAAATACTTCCCCAGATAATCTTATTAAAATTGGATGTGAAGAGATTGACGGTTATCTGTGGCAGAGTTACCATAGACATAAGCAGCATAATTCCAACCAAACGGATAGACAGTACAATCGTAATGGCAATAAAGCACATCATGGTATATTCCACCAGTTTTACCGGCAAACGTTGGGTTAACGCAAAGTCGTTGTCGAATGCTACATAAAGAATTTCCCTGTGGAAAAGCACGAAAAAAACAATGAGTACAACCGACAATATACTTATCCAAAGGATATCGGTATATGAAATTGTAAGAATATTTCCGAAAAGGTAGGCGGATAGGTTAGGAGCAAACCCCGGAGTCATAAATATGGCGATAACTCCCAAAGCCATACCCAGAGACCAGAACCCGGCTATAGCCGAATCTTCCCTCACCCCCTGTTTGCGGCTAACCCATTCTACTCCGAAGGCGGAAAGAATAGAAAAGATCAAAGCCGAGAGAATAGGATTTATGCCGGCAAAAAAGCCGATACCTAATCCTCCGAATGAGGCATGGGTGATTCCGCCGGTAATAAACACCAACCTTCTGGATACGATATAGGTGCCAACAATTCCACAGGCAATCGCTGTTAGAAAGCTTCCTATCAAGGCGTTTTGAAAAAATGCATATTGCAGTAGATCTGTCATACGTTAGGCGTGTATACGTCGTTCACCAAGAATCAGAAATGCTTCATCTTTCAGGGCATCGGGCAATTCGATACCCCGTAAAAGCAGGCTGCGGATCCATCCGGCCACTTCAACTTCCTGAAGCGTATAGAGAACTTCACGGAATTCTTCAACTTCATTTTCCGAATATGCATCTGCAGCGGTACCGATGAAACGATCCAGATCTTCATCTTCGTAATATTCTATTTTCTTGCTTACAGCAGCAAGCAGGCTGTCTTTTTCGCAGGTTTCATGCTGTCCGCAGCATCCTTCAGATATCTCTTTCGGCTCGGGAATTTCCTTGATTTCTCCCCTCTCCAACATCCCCTGCAATTTCTTATTCCGCAAATGACCAGCAATGGCGGCAAGGATGCCCAATACAATAATTCCAATAACGATAAACCACATAGAGCCAATAATTTAATCTTTAATTTCAAAACCAGCTTTTAGTAAATCATTCCAAAAATTTGGATATGATTTGCTCACCACCTCCGGATCAGCAATACAGATTCCCTGAGGGAGTGCAAGAGCTACCGGAGCAAAAGCCATGGCCATACGATGATCTTCATAGGTGTTGATCACCGGGTGATCCATTGGTTCGCAACGCTCTCCATTCCATTCCATCACACTGTTTCCTTCAACATTAATCAGATAGCCAAGTTTTCGCAACTCGTTACATAAGGCTTCGATGCGATCGGTTTCTTTTATTTTCAAACTCTGCAATCCAGAGAAACGGAAGTGTACGTTAAGTAACACACAAGTAACCACAAAGGTTTGTGCAAGATCGGGTTCATTCACAAAATTATGATTGAACTTTGTGCATCGGTTTCCGTTCTTTTTTAAAAGAACTCCCTTGTTTGTGTAAGAGGTTGTAATACCCAGTTGCGTAAATAATCCGGCTACAGCCGAGTCACCCTGTAAACTATTTTTAAACAACCCTAACAATTCAATTTCAGCATCTTTGTTCAGGGCTGCCATTTGATACCAATACGAGGCGGCGCTCCAGTCGGATTCCACAGTGAAGGGGACCGGCTTATATTCCTGAGGCAATACTTTTATAGTCTGACCAGACCAATTAGCCTTCACCCCGAACTGTTCCATCAGCTGAAGGGTGAGTTGGATGTAAGGACGGGATATTATGTTTCCTTCCAGATGGATGGTAAGTCCTTTTTCCATAAGCGGGGCAACCATGAGAAGTGCCGAAATATATTGGGAACTGATTCCTCCGGACAGAGAAATCTCTCCGCCCTGCAATGCACTTCCAAAAATCCGCAACGGAGGATAACCCTCTTTCTCAATGTACTCAATACGGGCACCTAAGGAGTTCAAGGCATCAACCAGTAGCTTGATGGGCCGGTTCTTCATGCGTTCGGTTCCGGTTATTGTCCATTCTCCCACAATTTTTGAAAGGAAAGCGGTTAAAAACCGCATAGCGGTTCCTGCTGCTTTAATGTCAAAATTGCGGCCATCCGAATTAAGGGCATTTACCATTACTTTTGTATCATCGCAATCGGATAAATTAACGATGTCGTAAGCACTGTAACTTAATGCATGTAAGATCAGTGCACGGTTACTGATGCTTTTGGATGCCGGTAACTGAATGGATGCCTGTAATTTGGAAGGCGCTTTTATCTGATATTCCATTGTCTCATCTCTGTTCGTTAGGAAGTACAAAAGTACGGATTTTTATCGGATTGTCTCCTGTTTGTTAGGAATTATGCCATCTCTTTCTTTACCTTTGTAATTCAACTGGAAAAGAACATAGGTATGATTGTGACGAGAGATACTGAGATATTGAAAGACATTGAGCTGGTGGCCACCATTGGATTCTTTGATGGAGTGCATTTGGGACATCGGTTCCTGATTGAAGAAATGCTATCAGTAGCAAGGTCCAGAAAGCTTCCTGCAGCTGTAATTACCTTTCCCGAACATCCCAGAGCAGTGCTTCATGCCGATTACCAACCCAAATTATTGAATAGCTTTGAAGAGAAGCTGATGCATCTGGAATCTACCGGAGTAGATTATTGTATCGTACTTGATTTTACTCCTGAACTTTCTCAATTGTCGGCCAAAGAGTTTATCCAAGAGATCTTGTGTAAGCGAATTCATGTGAATACATTGCTGATTGGGTACGATCATCGTTTCGGCCGTAATCGGGCGGATGGTTTTGAACAGTATGTAGAATACGGAAAGAGTTGTGGGATGGATGTGATACAGGCTTCACCCTACAGCCCCGGAATGGAGCATGTTAGTTCGTCTGAGGTCCGTAAGCAATTAGACCATTGTCGTGTAGACAAAGCTGCGGCTTTGTTGGGCTATCCATACATGATCAAAGGAAGTATTGTAAGCGGTTATAAAATTGGTAGAACAATTGGTTTTCCTACTGCCAATATAAGGGTAGACGAGCCATTTAAAGTTTTGCCGGGAATCGGGATCTATGCGGTTTGGGTAAATTTGAACGGGGTACGTTACAAAGGAATGCTGTATATCGGATGCAGGCCAACCATAGATAATAATCTGGATATGGCTCTTGAAGTCAATATTCTGAATTTTAGCGGCGACATTTACAACGCTCAGTTGGAGGTAATATTTGTTCGTTTTATGCGCGAAGATATTAAATTTGAGAGTCTGGAGGCTTTACGTGCCCAGTTAGAGATTGATCGGGAAGAGGTGGATGCGCTTCTGTCCGGATTGGAATAAATTAGTAATATTAAAACAGCAATATGGAAGCTTTTTATGATGCCTTGGATTTACTAAGCGGTATGATTCGCATTCCTTCATTTAGCCGTGAAGAAAACGATGTAGCCGATTATCTTTTTTCTGAATGGACAAAGGCTGGCCATAAAGTAAACCGCGCAGGGAATAATCTTTGGATAGTTGCTCCGGGTTTTGAATTGGGGAAACAAACCATATTGCTTAACTCCCACATAGATACGGTAAAGCCTGTAGCAGGATGGAGCAAGGATCCGTTTGCTGCCGATGCCGGTGAGGACGACCGCCTGTATGGGTTGGGAAGTAACGATGCCGGCGCCAGTGTTGTTTCATTGTATGAAGCTTTTACGATTTTAAGTAAAAAGAGCCAACCATCCAATTTGATTTTCTTAGCCTCATGTGAAGAAGAAGTTTCTGGAAAGAATGGTCTGGAATTGGCTCTTGCCGAGTTACCTCCCATTCATTTTGCAGTGGTGGGTGAGCCTACGGAGATGCAACCGGCTGTTGCCGAAAAAGGATTGATGGTGTTGGATTGTATCGCTTTGGGAAAGGCTGGTCATGCTGCCAGAAACGAGGGGGTGAATGCTATCCTTTTGGCTATGAAGGATATCGAATGGTTTACTACGTATCAATTTCCAGAAAAAAGTGATTTTCTGGGCCCGGTAAAAATGTCGGTTACGGTAATTCATGCCGGAAGTCAGCATAATGTAATTCCAGATAGATGCGAATTTACGGTAGATATCCGGACCAATGAGTTCTATACGAATGAAGCATTGTTTAATCATATAAAACAACATATAGATAGTGAAGTGAAAGCCCGGTCTTTCCGATTAAACTCTTCACGAACCGAGATTACCCATCCCTTTGTTCAAAGGGCGATCCTTTTGGGTAAAGAGCCTTTTGGGTCTCCTACGTTGTCGGACCAGGCACTGATGCGGTTCCCTTCGGTCAAAATCGGACCGGGAAAGTCCTCCCGCTCGCATACAGCGGACGAATTTATTTGTCCTTCCGAAATAAGGGAGGCCATTGATACCTATATACGGTTATTAGACGGATTACAACTCTGATGCATGCTTCGTAAAATAATAGAAACCATTGGCACACGTTACCTGGTCGCTTTCCTTAATCTGATACTTCTTGTTCTCAATGCACGCGCCTTGGGAATTCATGGCGTAGGACTGATTGGGTTGGTATTGGCTGCAGTAAACATCGTAATGATGTGTAACAGTGTACTCAGCGGAAACACTATCGTTTATTTTATGAACCGGTATCCTTCTTTTCAGGTATTTATACCGGCCTATCTGTGGACAATTAGTATGGGAGCTTTAGCTTCTTGTATTATGTGGGTAAGCGGACTTATCCCTGAAGGGTACGGAATACATGTTTATCTGCTATCTTTACTCCTTTCTCTTACAGCTGCCAATGCACGCTTTTTACTTGGAACAGATTGCATACGAAAATTTAATCTGACATATACATTACAGGGAGGATTGCTCTTTGTTGCTGTTCTGATTCTTTACTATGTATTTGATGTGAAAACGGTAGATGCCTATATCTGTGGGCTGTACATTGCAAATGTAACCGCATGGATAATAAGCTTACTATGGGTGATGCCTTTGTTGAAGCGGGGTACATGGAACGAATTGCCATCCTTAACCTGGAATATGTTTTTGTACGGTCTTTGGGCCGGAGTTGATAACCTTGCAGAGCAATTCACCAGCCGCATTAATTACTTTTTACTGCAACGATTCAGTGGAGTTGGAAGTGTCGGCCTGTTTGATGCCGGAACCAAGGTGTCAGAAAGCGTTTGGAATATTAGCAGAAGTATTTCTTTTATCGTTTTTGGCAAAGTTGCACAAACAGAAGATGCAAATATTCAAAAGCGTATCACCATTCAGTTGGTATGGCTTACCTTGTTGGCTACTACTATTGTCATGTTGTTCGTTTTACTTATTCCGGAATTCGTATTTACATCCTGGTTGTTTGGTCAGGAATTTTCCGGTATCCGGAAAGTAATCATATGCTTGACTCCGGGGGTGATTGCCTTAGCCTGTAACAGTATATTCAGCCATTTTTTTATCGGAAGCGGAAGAGTCCGTATAAGCACAATCAGCTCATTACTAGGTCTCTCTGTGTTATTGCTGACAGGCTCACTCCTTATTCCCGTATCAGGGGTTCCGGGAGCTGCTTTATCTGGAAGTGCAGCTTATCTGTCGATGCTTTCGTTTTCTATCATTCAGTTTTGCCGCATTACAAGTACCCGAGTGGGTGAATTGCTGCCCGATAAAACTGATATTACCTCCATCTGCAGAAGAATTCGGAATTTGGTTTCCTGTTCCGGACAATCCTGATCTCTTTCTTTCTCAGGCAACCGGTTGTTGCCTGATTTAATTTATGATTTGAATTAGTCCAACCAGGGGGCCGGATTTAGCTTCGTTTTTTCTTTCCAGAGTTGAAAATGCAGGATTGTTGCATTGCCATCTTCACTATCCGTAAAGATCTTCCCGATGGATTGACGGGTCGATACCCTGTCGCCGGCTTTTACATAAACCTGACTCAGGTTGCTGTAAACTGTAAGGTAATTACCATGACGGATAATTACGGAATTGTTATACCCGGGAACAACAAATACACGGGTTACCTCTCCATTAAATACGGCACGCGCATCTGCTCCGGGTGAGGTCTGGATATCAATACCGCTGTTGTTTGTACGAACATATTTCAGATCCTGATGTTGCTGTTCACCAAAGGTGCCAACAATCGTGTGTCTGCCGGTTACAGGGTAGGGCAGGCGACCTTTATTATTCGCAAAATTATCCGATAATTTCTTTTCTTCACGGGTCATGGCATAACCGCCTTTTACATCCGCTACACGTTCCTCACGTATGGGCTCGGGAGCTGGTACCTCTTTTTCTTCAACATATTTTTTCCCAGAAGCTTCGGCTTTTCTTTTTCGCTCTTCGCGGGCAATACGAGCTTTTTCGGCACGTTCACGTTCGGCCTTTTCCCGTGCCAAGCGAGCCTCTTCTTCGGCTTTAGCAATTTCAAGAGCAATCTGCTTCTCGATTTGTTGATTTAACGCTTCGGCCTGTTGCTTCTTTTTCTTCAGTTGAGCCTGCAGATCACGTTGTTTCTTATTAAGTTGTTGTACTTCAGTTTTCTGAGTAGACTCTTCGTTCTCCAGTTTTTTATTTTCGGTTTCCCTTACACCCAGCAGAGCCTGCTTTTCACTTCTGGTTTTTTCCAAAGTGCTGCGCTTAAGTTCTATCTCTTTCTGTTTTTCAGAAATTTCGATAGCCTGACGTTTTTGCCAGTCGGCATATTCTTTCAGATAACGCATCCGGCGAATGGACTGTGCGAAGTTGTCGGCGGACAGGATGAAGAGCAGCTTGTCTTGCGAACTTCTTCTCTTGTACATGCCACGTACAGATTTACCGTAGTTTTTCTGTTTAGTTTTAAGCTCTCCTTCAAGACGACCAATTTCCCGGCGCATTCCATTTATTTGAGAATCTATCCCTCCAATCTCCTGATTCAGAATACTTATAACTTTTTTGCGCGAAAGGATTTGCTTGGAAAGCAGGTTAAGCCTGTTCAATGAGCTACGGGTTGATATTTTAGTTTCATTCAATAGTTGGCTTGTCATCTCAATTTCTTCCAGCGCTTTTTTTCGCTGATTTTCCAACTGCTTGACCCTTGCGGAATTCTGACTGAAAGCTACCAGTCCTGAAAGTAAGAATAATGCAATCCAACCGTATCTCATTTGCTTAAATTACTTAATGCTTTAATAATCTGCGCATAGGTGATGCGCGTATATTTAGAGGGAATGGTGAAATCCATTCTCACGGGAACGTCTGGTTCTATTTTATTGAAATTGAGAGTAAGACTACCCTTGTTTTCGTTGCCTGAAACTACCTGAGCTTTCATTCTCATTGGGAAAGATTGCGAATTGGCCTGCTGAAAATCGGTATAATCCCATTGAAGCTTCTGGCTTCCGGTAGCATTGGCAATTAACGTTGATACTAATTTTTCTTCGTTATCAGCGGTAAATGTGTAGTGCAAGCCGGTC
Source organism: Macellibacteroides sp. (assembly GCF_050251695.1). NCBI lineage: Bacteria > Pseudomonadati > Bacteroidota > Bacteroidia > Bacteroidales > Porphyromonadaceae > Macellibacteroides > Macellibacteroides sp. The sequence continues at coordinate 16,953 of NZ_JBFWMI010000049.1, read as the reverse complement.
TCGTCTTTTGTTCTTAATTCCGCCAAACCTTCATTCTCAACATAAAAAAACTGAATGAATTCTTCGGGACTGATACTCTGCTTCCCGGGTAAAAATAGGTGGTTTGTAAATAATGCCTGTAGATTGTAGAAGTTGAAGTCGACCGGAGTTTCGCCCTTCAGGGATTCATAGCTTTCCAATACATAGCGTTTATTCATCCGGTCCATCATCTTTACACTGTCAATGCTGAACTCCATCCTAAAAACCTCAATACCCAGAAAAGGCTGTACTGACAACTGAAATACGCTGTCTTTAACTATCTTCATATCCACTCTGGAACTTAAGCTCTTTCCGGGTATGTTCAAGTCTGCATTCATTCTTGCCGAAAGGGTTTGGAATTGCAATGCTTTCTGTTGAACAGAAGACATAAATACTTCTTTTTCTTTAAAAATACCCTCTCTTCCGGATGTTGCTTTACGTGCTGTTTTACATCCGCTTACAAGTATAAGTGTAGCAGTAATCAGTAAAAGTATATATTGTTTGTTCCGTTTCATTTTACAACCTCTTCAATGTAAATCTTTTCTGCAATCTTCCGGTCCAGAATTTCACTTTCCTTTCCTAGTTCTTTTGCCTTAATCCATTGTTCCACAGCTTTCTCCTTCTCTCCGCTCATGTACAGGATATCCCCGTAATGGTCGGCCAATTCCGGACTTTTGGTAGTGTCTTTACTGATGGCGCTTTCAATATAAATTTTAGCCAGAGTGTAGTTGCCCTGCATGAAAAATACCCATGCGTATGTATCCAGATAGGTACTGTTATCCGGCTGCAGTTTAATGCATTGTGCACTCATACGCTCAGCTTTTTTCAAATCTTTCTTGTCCAAAGTAAGAAAATAACTGTAATTGTTAAGTACAACAATGTTTTTGTCGTTATATTTCAAGGCCTCTTCGTAGGCTTCATATGCCTTTTCCTGATTTTTCATCTGATAATGGATGTCACCTATCTGTCCGTAGAAATCGGAGATCAGGGAGGTGTTTTCTTTATCAATAATCTGAATTCCGGCCTGGTATGTTTCCAGAGCCTTCTCATATTCCTTTAACTGGTAATGGGCAATACCAAGGTAGAAATAGTATTCGGGGGCATCAGGGAACAGCTCCTGGCATTTCAGGCAAATCCGCTTTACCTCCTCCATATCGTTTGCCTTGAGAGACAGATTAAGCAACTGTTGCCAGGCACTGGCATTGTCGGGTTCCATTTCAGTAACCAGTTGGAACTGGAACCGGGCCTCTTCCGTTTTTTCCTGCATCGCAAGCAGACTTCCATACATGAGTTTGAGTTGAGTCTCCTCCGGATGCTGTTCGAGTAATGTCTGAAATAATATATTGGCCCCTTCAACATCCTGTTTGTTTTGTTGCAAACGAACAATGTAACGTGAAAGGATATTCACTTTGGTTTCCACGTCCAGATCGTTATTAACCAATGCACTGCGAATCTGAGTCTCGGCGGCTTCTTTATCTCCAACCATTTCGTAGTAGTTGGCCATCGAAACTATATAATATGGATTTGCAGGATCAATCTCATGGGCTTTGTTATAGCAAAGCAGGGCTTTGTCTGTATTATTCTTTTCCAGATACAAATCTCCCATTACAATCTGGTAACGGGGTTCCATAGGATATTTTGCGGCCAGCTTTTCAATCTCTTTCATAGCCTTCTCAGGCTCGTTCAACGAGTTGTAAAGCTTGTATTTTTGTATGGAGATCGCCTCATTCATACCCACACTATTTTCCAGAGCATCGTAAGCATCAATAGCTTTTCCTATTTCTCCCTCCTGTGTAAGCGATTCGGCAAGGTAATAGTTCAGGTCCGTCTTGTCCGGGAATTTCTGAATCAGGGTTTCGTATTCGGCACTGGCATCCGAAAACATGCCTAATCCCCTGCTTACTGTGGCCAGGGCCATGCGGTAGGTGAAGTTATCCGGTGCATGATCTACCGCCTTTTGGAGTAAACCTACCGCTTTTTCAGGCTTATCCATCTCAACATAAAAAGAAGATAATTCAAATAGCACGGGTGAAGATGTCGAATCAATCTCCAGACAATGTGTAAACAAATCAAATGCCGCATCGTACTTTCCTGCGTTTTTTTGTTTTACTCCTTCATAAAAGAAATAATCCAATTTGCGCTGGATGTCGTTTCCCGGCTTCACATAAGTTGTCTGACTTTTTATTTGATTGGTTGCCGGAACCGGACTTACTGAAGCCAGAAGCATGAATATTAAGCCGGAAGGTATGATTCGTTTCAACATGTGCAAGCTTATTTTCGTATGTTCTTAATCTGATTAATGCTTTCCGGTGTGACCAAAGCCTCCGGATCCCCTTTCGGTTTCATCCAACAATTCAACCGGCTCCCATGCAACATGTGCATGTGCAGCAATTACCATCTGGCAAATCCGTTCGCCATCCTGAACAGTAAAAGGCTCATTGGAAAGGTTGACAAGGATAACTCCGATCTCCCCTCTGTAATCGGCATCAATTGTTCCGGGGGTATTCAGAAGCGTGATGCCATGTTTAATGGCAAGACCGCTGCGGGGCCTCATCTGGGCTTCGTAACCTTCGGGCAAGGCTATAAACAGACCTGTTGGTATAAGCTTTCTATCCAATGGATTAAGCACCACCGGTTCAGAAAGGTTTGCCCGGATATCCATCCCGGCCGAAAGAGGCGTCGCATATCCGGGAAGCGGATGATGCGACTTATTTACTATTTCTATTTTCATCTGTGCTTATTGATTAACAGGCACGAAGATACAATATTTCTCAGTTCTTCCAATCTCCGTTCTCTTTTATTAACTCAACTAAGCGTTCTACGGCCTCATTTTCAGGAATATTTTTTTGTACACACACTTTCCCTTTATATAAACTGATCCTTCCAACCCCTGCACCAACATATCCGTAGTCGGCATCGGCCATTTCACCGGGCCCGTTAACAATACACCCCATAATACCTATTTTTAGTCCTTTGAGGTGAGAAGTTGCCTTTTTTACCTTTGCAATGGTAGTCTGCAGGTTGTAAAGCGTTCGTCCGCAACCCGGACATGAGATAAATTCGGTCTTACTGATACGCACCCTGGTAGCTTGAAGGATACCAAACATACAGTTGTCCGTTACCAGAACATTCCCATCCTGATTTATCAACATGATCCCATCGCAGAATCCATCTAAAATTAATGCCCCCAAATCGGCAGACGATTTTATTTGAAGTGTTTCTACATCCGTTTCCTTATACTCGCGGTGTAAAATAACAGGTACATCGCATCCGGAGGCCATAAGCTTATGCATAAAAGCTCGTTGAGCTCCTAATCCGTTTGCATGGTGAGAACTTAAAATTACGACCGCAGATGGGTCATTCTTTAAAATAGCAAGCATCTCTTCATTTAAATCCGCATAGGTCAGACGAATGAACTTGATTGATGCATTGTAGTTATGCATTTCTGCTGCATTGGAAGCAACAAAATAGGGGAACACATTCTCCTTTTCTTTCCATCTATGGGCATCAACAATAAACTTAATATTGTCTGGAAGACTATCTGGGTCTACTGCTCCCACGTAAACATAGTCGGGCTTAGCCTCTGGATTGAATTCAAAGCTTAATCCGTTGCTCCTGTCCGACACAACAACGGGAATACCCTCACCCCCAATACCTTCTACGATCCTACTTTTTCTGCGTGCCGGTTTTATCTTGTCGAATCCCGGGGCGACAGTTCCCTCCACTCTTGGAGCTCCAGCTCTTTTTTGTACATATTCTGCTAATTTACGAGCAACCGGAACTTCTGCCTCGGGCTCTTCGCTGAGTGAAACCCGTATAGTGTCGCCAATTCCATCGTGAAGCAATGTGCCTATGCCTACAGCCGATTTGATTCGTCCGTCTTCGCCGTCGCCTGCTTCCGTAACACCTAAATGCAAAGGATAAGCCATTCCCTCGGCATCCATGGTCTTAACCAACAGACGTACTGTCTGAACCATAACCACCGTGTTGGATGCTTTGATTGAGATTGCCACATTATGAAAATTTTCTTCCCGGCAGATTCTCAAAAATTCCATGCAGGAAGCTACCATGCCTTCAGGTGTATCGCCGTAACGGCTCATAATACGGTCCGATAAAGAGCCATGATTTATACCGAGTCTGATAGCGGTGTTGTGTTCCTTGCACAAATGAAGGAAAGGAATGAAGCGTTCCCGGATTTTTGCGATTCCGGCATTGTATTCCTCATCGGAGTATTCTCTGATGTTAAATATCTTACTATCCACATAATTACCCGGATTGATACGTACCTTCTCCACTACCTGAGCAGCGGCATCTGCAGCTTTGGGGTTAAAGTGAATATCGGCAACAAGCGGATTTGTATATCCTCTCCGGGTGAGTTCCTGTCTTATCACACCCAGGTTTTCGGCTTCCCTGATTCCCTGAGCCGTGAACCGGACATAATCTGCTCCGGCATCGATGATGCGTATGGCTTGTTCGACACATGCATTGGTATCCAGTGTGGATACATTGGCCATTGACTGAATAAGGATGGGGTTGTTGCCACCCAGTTGTTTGTTTCCTATCTGAACAACCGACGATTGCCGGCGATTATAATTGAAATAATCCATCTGTATTATGCATTAGTGAATAACAAGGAGTCTTCTCTTTGTTAATTAACAAGGGGCAAACCTTTTGGTTCGCCCCCGATCTGTTAATTTGTTTTATACGTGTAAGAAACCTTGGCGAGGTCTTCATTCGCCTGAATGATTTTTTTCTTCAGATCCTCCTTATATTGATCCAATTTTTCCTGCAGTTTGTCATCTCCCACAGCAAGCATCTGGACAGCCAGAATACCCGCATTTAGTGATCCGTTGATTCCAACGGTTGCAACAGGAATACCCGGAGGCATCTGTACGATGGCCAGCAATGCATCCATGCCGTCGAGTGAAGCATTGATAGGTACTCCAATCACCGGAAGGGTGGTCATGGAGGCAATCACGCCACACAGATGGGCAGCCATGCCTGCAGCAGCGATTATAACCTTAATGCCACGTCCTTTGGCATTTTTGGCAAACGCTTTAACTTCTGCTGGTGTACGGTGTGCCGACAAAGCATGCATTTCGAAAGGAACCTGCATCTCGTCCAGAAATTTGGCAGCCTTTTCCATTACCGGAAGGTCGGATGTGCTACCCATTATTATACTAACTATCGGAGTCATTTTTTTATTTAGCAATTAATTGTTCATAATCAGCTGCAGAAAGCAAGCTGTCCAATTGGGCCGCATCTGCAACCGAAATCTTAATAATCCATCCTTCTCCGTATGCATCTTCATTGATAAGCTCAGGCTTTTCTTCCAATGCACCGTTTACTTCAAGCACTTCGCCGGAAACAGGCATAAACAGATCAGAAACTGTTTTAACCGCCTCAATGGAGCCAAACACCTCTTCAATCTCAACGGTTTCACCTTCTGTCTGAACGTCAACATATACAATGTCGCCTAATTCACTTTGTGCGTAATCAGTAATACCCACATAAGCCACGTTGCCTTCAACGCGGATCCATTCATGATCCTTTGTGTACTTTAGTTCTGCAGGGAAAATCATAATTCTAGTATTTTATTAGATGAATAAATAGATATAACTCAAAATCGATGCTGTAAAGGTACAGAAAAATCCCAGTATAAAACCAGCATAAACCTGCATTGGTGTATGTCTGCCAAGAAAAATTCTGGAAGTGCCAACCAACCCGGCAATAATGAAAAGCAGGATAAAGGCCCAATAAGGATTTTGCTGATGCAGTCGGCATATTCCCATTATGGCACCGATGAGTCCGCCAATCCCCATAAGGTGGGCACTTATTTTCCAGAAAATATTGATCGCCATGCCGATAAGTAAACTAATCGCTGTCGCTCCCAGCAATACAAGAATCCATACGGGCATCATCAGCTTTAGCATAAGATAAAAACAGGCTCCTATGGATACTATAAAAATGAAATAGGGCACAAAGCGCTCCTTCCGGTCCGTCAGTTCCAAATCCCCTGCTGCTCCGCTTTTAACAAAAAGAAGAATAAAGAATCCGGGCATTACAGCCGTGCTAATAAACGCACCCCCTGCAATAACGAGCTTCATGGATAATGGATAGATGGCCAGATAGGTAAAAGACAAGGCCAATATCATTCCATACGTAACCATTAACAGCGGATGGAAAAGGATGGACGTTATGTTAGCAAATAGTTTCATTGTATCTTTATTAAATTTCTTTTCTGAGTCTGGCCACAGGCAACCCCAGTTGTTCTCTGTATTTTGCTACGGTGCGCCGGGCAATCAGATACCCTTTTTCCGTTAGTATCTTTGTGAGTTCCTCATCTGTAAGCGGCTTACGTTTGTCTTCTCCCTCTATGCATTCCTTTAGTATTTTTTTTACTTCCCGGGTCGAAATCTCTTCTCCGGTATCCGTTTGCGTAGATTCGGAAAAGAAATACTTAAGAGGGTAGATTCCAAAATTGGTTTGCACATATTTACTGTTGCTCACCCTTGAAATTGTTGATATGTCGTAACCGCATCTTTCTGCAACATCTTTAAGGATCATAGGCCGGAGCGTTCCCTCATCTCCCGTCAGAAAGAATTCGGTCTGCAGCATGATGATGGTTTCCATGGTTCTGGTCAATGTTTCCTGACGCTGGCGTACAGCATCGATGAACCATTGGGCCGAATCAAGCTTTTGTTTTACAAACTGAACCGCGTCGCGCATATCGGATGTCTGGTTTGCCTTGTTACCCGTATAATCCTGAAACATGGCGGCATAATCTTTATTGATCCGCATTTCCGGAATTCCACGGTTATTCATGGTAAGGATCAGTTCTCCGTTGGAAGCCTCTACTAAAAAATCGGGGATAACCTGACTAAGTACGGTGTCCATACTGTCGCCCCACGCTGCTCCGGGTTTCGGATTAAGGGATGTGATTTCGTGAATTGCTTTTTTTAAAGATTCCTCGTCAACCTGCAATCCTCTTACTATTTTATCGTAGTGCTTACGGGTGAATTCATCGAAATATTCTTTCAACACCCTTATTGCCAACTGGCAATCGCTGTTTTTATTTCCTTTCTCCAGTTGAATCAGCAAACACTCCTGCAGGTTCCGGGCTGCTACGCCTACAGGTTCTAAGTCCTGAATCACCAGAAGAACCCCTTTCACCTGATCGATGGTCACCTCTTGACCCGCCTGAAAAATCAAATCGTCGGCAATCGCTTCCAGATCCCGGCGCAAGTACCCGTCATCATCTATATTGCCAATAATATATTCGGCAATCTTCATTTCCGTCTCCGGTAATTCACGCAATCCAATCTGTTGTAAAAGGAACTCGTTCAGCGACTGACTTACCGAAAATGGAATATCCTCCTTTTGTTCTGCTTTTCCTCTGATCTCCTGAAGTTTGTAATCAGGGATATCCTCCTCACTCAGGTAATCGCCTAAGGCCAGATCCGTTTCCGATTCGGACACACTCCCTTCATCGGAGAAATCTGTATCATCAGACTTTTCAAAGTCATCCTGTATCTCTCTACCTTCCTCCAGGGCCGGATTTTCTTCAAGTTCATGCTTAATGCGCTCTTCAAGCTCGATGGCCGGAAGTTCAAGAAGCCTGATTAGCTGAATCTGCTGAGGCGAAAGCTTCTGTTGTAACTTTTGTTGTAACTGTTGTTTCAACATACCTGTACTCACTCTGAATTAATGCATACGCAAATATAACCTCTTTATCCGAAAAAGCGGAGAGATAAGGCCGAATAGTAACAAATACAGCTTACTTTTTAATTCCCAGTTCCTTTTCATAGGCTGCTTTGTCGTTTATCAGCTTCAATGCCTGATTGTATATTTCGTTGTCGTCATTAATAACCTGGAAATATTCATTCATGTCAAAAAGATCGCGGGCAATCAAGGCTTTGACCTGCAACGTAATCAATGCTTTGGAACGATTGAATTCGTCTTCCTTGTAAGGTATTTTTTCGCCATTGGCAAGCGAGATCAGCTCATCAATCAACGTTTGGGGAACTTCGAACTTTTCTTTGTAGGCGGCAATCGAGTCGAATTTTTTACCTAATTCCGTTCTGTTGTGGTCGATAAAGTTCATGGCCACCCTGTTTACCAATCCAGCAGCTACCAGGTTTCTATGATAATCGGTGTAGCGGGTTGTGTCTACCGGAACAAAAACATCGGGCATGATACCGCCACCGCCATACACATCTCTCTTTGTGATCAGTGTACTGTATTTCATAGAATCGGGGAAATGGATACTGTCTGCATTCGTAAGTTCTCCGCGGTTATATCTTTCAATCAGTTCCCGGTTATACAGAGCTTTATCCCCATTTTCGTATGGTTTCTGGATACAACGACCTGTAGGCGTATAGTAGCGCGAAACAGTAAGGCGGATCATCGATCCATCGGGGAGGGGAATGGGTTTTTGAACCAATCCCTTGCCAAATGTACGTCTGCCGATGATTACACCTCTGTCCCAATCCTGTACGGCTCCGGATACAATCTCGCTGGCAGAAGCAGAAGCCTCGTCCACCAATATTACAAGCCGTCCGTTCTCGAACAATCCTTTTTTGCTGGATTTGGCATCTTCCCGTCTTTGTTTCGATCCTTCGGTATAAACAATCAGTTTATCGTCCGCCAGAAACTCATCTGCCAGATCAATCGCAATATTTAAATATCCTCCACCGTTAGACTGCAGGTCCAGAATCAGCTGCTTCATGCCTTTTTTCTGTAGTTTCTGAACGGCTTCCCTGAACTCGTCGGCTGTGGAAGCTGCAAAACGGTTTAACTTAATGTAACCTGTCTGTTTGTCGGCCATATAGGCAGCATCCAGACTATATACCGGAATCTTGCCGCGAATGATTTTAAATTCAATCAGTTCGGGATTGTTCTGTCGTAATACCTTAACCTTTACCAATGTTCCTTTGGGACCTCTAAGTCGCTTCATGATGTCTGGAGTTTTCATCTTAACGCCGGCTATCAAGGTATCGTTAACCGAAATAATACGATCTCCGGCCATTAGTCCCACTTTTTCGGACGGACCTCCGGGGATTACCTGAATCACATATAGTGAATCAGTAAGCATATTGAACTGAATTCCTATTCCTTCAAAATTGCCCTGCAACGGCTCAGTCATCTCCTTGGTCTCTTCTTTGTCCATATAGGTGGAATGCGGATCCAGTTTTTCAAGCATACCACGTATGGCATCTTCGGCCAACTTGCCTTCGTCTACGGTATCAACGTATAAATTAGATATGGCATATAGAGCCAGGGAAAGTTTACGGGCATCCTGGTTGCTGTTCTGAGCTGTTACAGAAGTAAAGCAAAAGGCTATCAGAAAAAGGGACAATAGGTGTTGTTTCATTGTTTTATATTTATGTCAACATTACTAAACAAGACTTCCGGCTGTACGAAACAGCCGGTATCATTAAAATAATTCGGTTTCTTTAGGAACAAATAGTGAAATATCCTTTCCGTACCGCAGCAATTCGCGCACGATACTGGAGCTGATATGTGTATGTTCCGGTTCGGTAAATAATATGAAAGTTTCAATACCGGCCAGCTTCCTGTTTACGTCGGCAATGCTTTTTTCGTATTCAAAGTCATTTACGGTACGGATACCGCGCATAATAAATTCGGCGCCCATTTCGCGGGCAAAATCCACTGTAAGCGAATTATATTGTCTTACGCTTACCCTGGGTTCGTTTTTGTATAAGGCCTGAATGGCGGCAATACGCTTTTCCAGCGAGAAGTAGGTAAGCTTCTTATCGTTTATACCGATGGAAATCACAATTTCGTCTACCAGGTTAAGCCCACGGGTAACCAGCGACTGATGTCCGATGGTAAATGGATCGAACGTTCCGGGGAAAAGCGCTATACGTTTCATACTATATCTTCTTCTACAACCAGGTTGTCAATAATAAAGTTTTGCCGTTCCATTGTGTTCTTTCCCATATAGAACTCCAGCATATCTTTCACCAGGTCTTCTTTTTTCATTGTTACCGGATCCAGACGTATGTCTTTTCCGATAAAGTTTTTAAATTCATCCGGAGATATTTCACCCAATCCTTTGAATCGGGTAATTTCCGGATTTTTTCCAACAGCAGCCATCGCTGCCAACCGTTCCTCTTCACTATAACAATAGAAGGTCTTCTGTTTGTTGCGAACCCTGAAAAGAGGTGTTTGCAGGATGTACACATGGTTCCGTTTAATCAGATCCGGAAAGAACTGCAGGAAGAATGTGATCAGCAATAAACGGATATGCATCCCGTCCACATCGGCATCGGTTGCAATAATCACTTTATTGTAGCGTAAACCTTCCAGTCCGTCTTCTATATTCAAAGCAGCCTGCAACAGATTGAATTCCTCATTCTCGTAAACGATCTTTTTAGTGAGGCCGAAACTGTTAAGCGGTTTTCCTCTTAAGCTGAATACGGCCTGCAGATTCGGATCCCGGCTTTTGGTGATGGAGCCACTGGCAGAATCACCCTCAGTTATGAATATGCAGGTTTCCTCTGTTAAGTCACCTTTCGGATCGTTCAGGTGGATACGGCAATCCCTTAGTTTCTTGTTGTGCAGATTAGCTTTTTTTGCTCTTTCCCTGGCCAGTTTAGTTACACCGGCAATGGCTTTGCGTTCTTTTTCGCTTTCCAGAATCTTCCGAAGCAATGCATCTGCCGTTTCGGCATCTTTGTGAAGGTAATTGTCAAGTTCCTTTTTCAGGAAGTCACCGATAAATTTGGCAACGGTTGGTCCACCCGGTCCGATATCCCTTGAACCCAGCTTTGTTTTCGTCTGACTTTCAAAAACCGGCTCTTCCACCTTGATACTGATAGCCGCCACAATTCCCGAACGAATATCCGAGTAATCGAAATTCTTGGAGTAAAATTCCTTGATCACACGGCTTACCGCCTCCCTGAAAGAAGATAGGTGAGTACCACCCTGGGTAGTATGCTGACCGTTTACAAACGAATAATATTCTTCGCCGTACTGATTGCTATGGGTAATCACCACTTCGATATCTTCTCCTTGCAGATGGATAATCGGATAAAGAGGATCGGTGGTCATATTCTCATTGAGCAGATCCACCAAACCATTTTTGGAATGAAACTTTTTCCCGTTATATATGATGGATAGTCCGGAATTCAGAAAAACATAGTTCTTCAGCAAAGATTCGATGAATTCGCTTTTGTATTCGTATTCCCTGAAAATTTCTTTGTCGGGAACAAAATAAACCAGTGTACCGTTGGCTTCGCTGGTCGGCATAATGTCCGACTCTTCTGTAACCACGGCCTTGCTATATTCCACCCGTTTGCATTCTCCGTCCCGGTGACTTGTTATCAGGAAGTAGCTGCTCAGAGCGTTAACGGCTTTGATACCCACTCCATTCAACCCTACCGACTTTTTAAATGCCTTACTGTCGTATTTGGCACCGGTGTTCATCTTGCTTGAAACATCTATAACCTTTCCCAGAGGAACACCCCGGCCGTAATCCCTTACAGAAACGGCTCCCTCTTCTACGGTAACCTCGATAGATTTACCGTATCCCATCATATACTCATCGATAGAGTTATCCAGCACCTCCTTCAATAATACATAAATACCATCGTCTGCATAACTACCATCTCCCAGTTTGCCAATATACATCCCGGGCCGGCGGCGGATATGCTCCATCCAGTCCAGCGTGCGGATATCGTCTTCGTTATACGCAGTAAGCTGTTGTATTGTTGAATTCAGTTCATTCATAGTCTGTCTCTCTCTTATTTTAACTCTTTTATAAATGCACGTCTTGTTTTGTGATGCTCACGTTTGAAATAATCCCATTGAGCCTGAACAGCGCTGTTGGTCTCCAGTTCCGGATTACTTTCTCCGTACTCTACCCCCAGACTTCTGTAAATTGGAATCAGGTCGTTAAATATCAACGCATTTACACCTTTGTTCTGATATTCGGGCAACACTCCGATCAGGTAAAGATCCACAACTTTAGGTTTTGTCTTCAATGCTTTAAGCAGGTGGATAAAACCGAAAGGAAACAGACTTCCTTTTGCCTTCTTCATGGCTTCGGACAGGCTGGGCAGGGTAATGCCAAAACCGATCACCGCATCATCAGCTTCACGAATTATCAAAGTAACCAAGTCCAGACGGAGCATGGGGATATACATTTTTACATAATAATCGATCTGCTTTTGCGTAAGCGGAACAAAGCCATACAGGGGCGTATACGCTTTATTAAGCGTATCGAATATTTGCTGAACGTAAGGCATAATGTCTTTGGTTCTGGTAAATTTCATCACCTTTAAACCATGTTTCGCCTTTACAATTTCGGCAATACGTTCGTGTTTCTCCGGAGTCTTTTCCGGAATATAGATTTTGAACTCGTGCCAGTCCTGATCTTTCACATATCCCAGCCGTTCAAGATGCACCGGATAATAAGGATAGTTGTAAATTGTAGCCATGGTAGCCAACTGATCAAATCCTTCAACAAGCATACCTTCCTGATCCAGATCGGTAAATCCCATCGGTCCGTGCACGGCATTCATCCCTTTGCTTTTGGCCCAGTTCTCCACAGCTGCAAAAAGGGCATCAACCACCTCCTTGTCATCGATGAAATCTACAAAGCCAAACCGGGCATGGTTTTGTTTCCAGATCTCGTTGCTTTTCCGGTTTATAATACCCGCAATACGGCCCACAATCCTTTTGTCGCGCAACGCCAGAAAATAGATTGTTTCACAAAGCTCAAAAGCCGGATTTTTATCCCGGCTTAAAGTAACCATCTCCTCTTCAATTATTCCGGGTACATGGTAAGGACAATCCTTATATAACTCTATGTTGAACTTAACAAACTGCTTAAGCTCCTTCTTGCTTTTAACTTCTTTAATTTCTACGCTCATCCGTTCGTACGTGTTTGACTGGCAAATGTAAACATTTATTTCAAAAGCAAGTGAAACAGATTGAAAGAAAAGCAATATGACTCATGCAGACTCTGCTTAGCTATCTTGCTAACATTCTTTAGATTCGGGGTAGGAATTTTTGTATTTTTATTATCTTTGTCGACAAATAATTTAAGCGTTATAACATGCTGCGATGATAGCTGAATACGTTTAGATACGCCGGAAAGAAACAAATTAGTGGAAAAACTAAATTTTATAAACAACAAAACACAAAAAATCATGCGTAAAATCACATTTGGTCTTTTGCTGTGCAGCTTTGCCCTGCAAAGCTTCGCGGTACATCCACCATTGGCGGGATTTAATTACGGAACGCAGTCTGCACCTGCAGGCGACGAATGGCAATCTCCCGAGAATTTATCTTTGAACAAGGAGCAGCCGCGAGCCTACTTCTTTTCATTTCAGGACCGGGAAAGTGCCCGTAAGGTATTACCCGAAAACAGCAGCTACTGGCAATCACTTAATGGAAACTGGAAATTTAACTGGGCGCCCGATCCGGATTCTCGCCCGAAGGATTTTTACCGGACGGACTACAACGCCACTACGTGGGATAATATTCAGGTGCCTTGCAGCTGGAACATCGTTGGAATACAAAAAGACGGAACGCTGAAGTACGGGGTGCCTATTTATGTAAATCAGCCGGTAATATTCCAGCACAGCGTGAAAGTGGACGATTGGCGTGGTGGAGTGATGCGTACACCGCCTGCAAACTGGACCACCTTCAAACACCGTAACGAGGTAGGTTCTTTCCTTCGTGATTTTGAAATTCCTCAAAACTGGGATGGCCGGGAAGTGTTTATCAGTTTCGACGGCGTTGATTCTTTCTTCTATCTGTGGATTAACGGCCAATATGTAGGCTTTTCCAAAAACTCACGCAATACAGCCAACTTCAATATCACCAAATACCTCCGTAAGGGAAAAAATATAATTGCTGCAGAAGTATACCGCAGTTCGGACGGCTCATTCCTGGAAGCTCAGGATATGTTCCGCTTGCCGGGAATCTTCCGCACGGTTGCACTTTATTCGACACCCAAACTACAGGTGCGCGACCTTAATGTGATTCCGGATTTGGACAATACCTATACCAACGGATCTCTTGCTATCAGTGCAGATATCCGTAACCTGGGGAATAAAAAGGCAAAAGGATATAAGCTGGTCTACTCGCTGTATGCAAACAAACTGTATTCGGACGATAATACGTTGGTATCCGAAGCAACCGCAACTGCCAGCATCCCTGTAGTGGAAGCCTCTCAGCAGGCCGATGCACAAAAAGTAGTGATGCAGGTGCAGAACCCTAATAAGTGGTCGGCCGAATTCCCTTACCGCTATACGTTGGTTGCCGAACTGAAAGACGCAAAGAATAAAACCGTCGAAACTGTTTCAACCATTGTTGGCTTCCGTGAAGTTGAGATAAAAGACACACCGGCATCAGAAGATGAATTCGGCTTGGCCGGACGATATTATTACGTAAACGGTAAAACCGTAAAGTTAAAAGGGGTTAACCGTCACGAAACCAATCCGGGTGTTGGTCATGCCATTACCCGCAAGATGATGGAAGACGAAATTATGTTGATGAAGCGCGCCAATATCAACCACGTGCGTAACGCCCACTATCCGGATGATCCTTATTGGTATTTCCTTTGTAACAAGTACGGAATATATCTGGAAGACGAGGCAAACATTGAATCGCATCAATATTATTATGGAGCTGCCTCCCTTTCTCATCCGGTAGAATGGAAAAATGCCCATGTGGCCCGGGTTATGGAGATGGTACACAGTAACATCAACAATCCTTCCATCGTAATCTGGTCGTTGGGTAACGAAGCCGGACCGGGTAACAACTTTGTAGCCGCTTACGATGCTTTGAAAAAGGTTGACCTTTCCCGTCCGGTTCAGTATGAGCGTAATAACGATATCGTGGACATGGGCTCCAATCAGTATCCTTCAATCGGATGGATGCGCGGAGCGGTAAAAGGAACATACAATATCAAATATCCGTTTCACGTTTCGGAATATGCCCATTCTATGGGAAATGCCTGTGGAAACCTGGTTGATTACTGGGAAGCAATCGAGTCGACCAACTTCTTCTGCGGTGGAGCTATCTGGGACTGGGTGGATCAATCCATGTACAATTACGATAAGGAAACCGGAAAGAGATACCTTGCTTATGGAGGCGACTTTGGTGATACCCCCAACGATGGTCAGTTTGTGATGAATGGAATTGT
>NZ_JBFWMI010000049.1:0-1654 GCF_050251695.1 Macellibacteroides sp. | reverse complement strand
GAAGAGGGTAAGGGTCCGAAACTGGATGCCTTGCGTGCATTTGTAAATAACGACAACTGGTTCTATTCACAATGGTTCGACCGCGGTTTGCATAACCTGGTACATAAAGCAACCGGTATGAATGTAAATGTAAAGGAGAATGGAACCGTAGTGCTTTCGTTTACGGTTGAATCGCAGGCTCCCAACGCAGCGAAAATTCATGGAGGAACAAGTTCCGGCAAGAACCGGATCGAGGAGCTGACAGACAAAATCTTTGGGACAGACGACTTTAAGTTTACCACCAATCAGATCTGGACGGTTTACAAAGACGGTTCGGTGGAATTGCAATCCAGCATCACCTCTAACCAACCGGCACTTGTATTGCCTCGTTTGGGTTATGTAATGCAGATTCCTCAGCAATACAAACATTTTAATTATTACGGACGCGGACCAATCGATAATTACGCCGATCGTAAAAGCGGGCAGTTCATCGAGCAGCATACCAATACTGTGGAAGGCGAGTTTGTAAACTTCCCCAAACCTCAGGATATGGCTAATCACGAAGATGTACGTTGGTGTGCACTCACCAACGATGCCGGTAACGGAGCCGTATTTGTTGCAACCGACCGCTTATCGGTTTCCGCACTTCCCTATTCTGCCAAAGATCTTATCCTTGCATCGCATCCGTATCAATTACCTCCGGTGGGAGATACCTATCTGCATCTTGATCTGGCTGTAACCGGTTTGGGAGGAAACAGTTGCGGACAAGGAGCACCGTTGCCCGACGACCGTGTAAATGCTGCACATCATACCACCGGATTTATTATCCGTCCGGCTGGAAAAGATCTGGCTCAGACTGCCCAGGTGGCTCCTGCAGGAGACATTCCGCTCAGCATCATTCGCGACGGAGCAGGTCAGGTAACGCTTACCTCTTCTAAAAAAGATGCCGTAATCTGCTATACTGTAGACAAAAGTAAAGCTAAAGAATACACAGAACCCATTGCCCTTCGCAACGGAGGAAAGGTAACGGCATGGTTTAAAGATACGCCAGCCAATAAGATCAGCAGCACCTTCACAAAGATAACCAATATCCAGACAAACGTGATTTATGCAAGCAGTCAGGAAGCAGGCGAAGGAGATGCCAAGAACCTGACCGACGGAGATCCGAATACCATCTGGCATACCATGTATTCTGTAACCGTAGCTAAACATCCTCACTGGGTGGATCTGGACTGTGGAGAGATAAAGACCATCAAAGGATTTACGTACCTTCCCCGTCAGGGTGGAGGTAATGGTAACGTGAAGGATTATACCATCCATGTAAGTGTGGACGGGAAGGAGTGGGGAGACCCAATCCATAAAGCAGCGTTCGAAAACAATGCTGCCGAAAAGAAAGTAACCTTCAGCAAACCGGTTAAAGCCCGCTACATACGCTTTACTGCGTTAAGTGAACAAAGGGGACAGGATTATGCCACCGGTGCCGAAATTACAATTCAAGCCGAATAGGAACAACCTATCCTGAAATAACCCGAAAGGGGATGTCTGCCAAGGAGGGCACTGAAAAAGTAGCTTTCCCTCTTTTTAACAAAAACAGAACGGTATAAATCTGACCTAAAGTTGGATTTATGCCGTTTTATTTTGTATCTTAGAGTCATAAAAGAAGAATGACTATGCT
>NZ_JBFWMI010000048.1:19337-26099 GCF_050251695.1 Macellibacteroides sp. | reverse complement strand
CCTAAAGAGGTGGCCAGGTTGATACGCTGACTCTCGCCACCGGAAAGGGAATTTGAAAGGCGGTCGAGGGTAAGGTACCCAAGTCCAACATCCAATAAGAACTGCAGACGGCTGTCTATTTCGGTAAGTAAGCGTTTCGATACGGCTGCATCCGTTTCGTCCAGCTTGAGGGTATCGAAAAAGAGTTTGGCTTCGTTGATAGGCAGACTTACAATCTGGGATATATCCTTTCCTCCTACCTGTACATACAGGGCCTCCTTTCGCAGGCGGCTTCCTTTACAAGTGGGACAGGTGGTCTTGCCTCTGTACCGGGCATGCATCACCCTGTATTGTATTTTATATAGATTTTCCTCTACAAAAGAGAAGAAGTCGTTAATTCCATGAAGACCCCTTGCACCGTGCCACAACAGATCCCGTTCCTTCTCCGTAAGCTCGTAGTACGGACGATGGATGGGGAAATCATATTTCGCGCTTGCCTGGATAAATGCGTTCAACCACTCACCCATTTTTTCGCCCTTCCAGCAAACTACAGCCCCATCATACAACGACTTGCTTTTGTCCGGAACAACCAGATCTTCGTCTATTCCCATAATTTTACCGAATCCTTCGCAAACCGGACAGGCTCCCAGGGGATTGTTGAAACTGAACATCATATCTGTGGGCTCTTCGAACACGATACCGTCGGCTTCGAACTTACGTGAGAACTCTTTTGTCTGGGTGCCGTTCGGATCGAAGACCTTCACTACGCAGGTACCATGTCCTTCAAAAAAGGCGGTTTCTACAGAATCGGCCAGACGGTTCTTAAACGGCTTATCGAAAGCAACGGCCAGACGGTCTATCAGTAGCTGAATACCCCCGGATGCCAAAAGAGATTCGTTCTCCATTACTTCCGGGATACGGTAAACATTCTCGTCGATCTCCAACCGGGTGTACCCCTCTTTCTGAAGAATGGTAAGCTGTTCTTTCATGTCGCGTCCTTCCGGCAGAACAACGGGCGTATAGACTGAGAAGCGTGTGTTTTCGGGGAAATCCAACACCCAGTTTACAACATCCGAAACCTGGTGCTTCTTAACCTCTTCGCCCGATACCGGAGAGATAGTCTTTCCTATACGTGCGTAAAGCAACCGGAGGTATTCGTATATTTCGGTAGATGTTCCTACAGTAGAACGTGGATTGCGGGTGTTCACCCGTTGCTCTATGGCAATAGCGGGAGGAATACCCTTGATATAATCGCATTCCGGTTTACCCATTCGGCCGAGAAACTGACGCGCATAGGCGGAAAGACTTTCCACATAACGCCTTTGCCCTTCGGCATACAATGTGTCGAAAGCGAGCGAAGACTTTCCGGATCCCGATAATCCTGTGATAACAATTAATTTATCTCTTGGGATAGTAACGTCAATATTCTTCAGGTTATTGATGCGGGCTCCTTTTATCTCTATATTTGTTGCATCGTACATAGGTACATATTTTATAAACTACAAAGATAACGATATTTTTGGGTTGAATGTTTTAGCTGCTGTCAGAACCTTTCATTGTATTGACAGATAGTGATATTTTTATATCTTTGTAACATTATATTTGCATTATGAAACAGATAAAACTCATGTATTCCTACTCATTACGTCTTTTCATCTTCTTGATGCTGCTGGCATCTGCTTCGTGTACAACCTTAAGACAAACACCTAAACCCGCTGAAGGCCGCCAGGTTAAGCGGGAATTCAGAGGAGCCTGGATTCAGACCGTCCACCAGGGTGAATATAAAAACATGTCGACTTCGCAGCTGAAAAAAGAGTTGATCCGTAAATTGGATTACCTGCAGGATTGCGGTATCAATGCCATCGTGTTCCAGGTGCGCCCCGAAGCGGATGCCTGGTATCAATCCAAACTGGAACCCTGGAGCCGTTTTCTTACCGGCGAACAAGGGGTTGCACCTGATCCGGTTTGGGACCCGATGGAATTTTTAGTCAACGCCTGCCACGAACGGAACATGGAGTTTCATGCGTGGCTGAACCCATACCGCGTAAGCACATCGGGGAATACTGTTTTTGCCCCGGGACATATATACAACAAGCATCCCGAATGGTTCGTAACATACAATAAAATGATTTTGTTTGATCCGGGCCTGCCTCAAAGCCGTGCTTTTATCTGCAAGGTGGTGCAGGACATTGTTTCACGTTACGATGTAGACGCTATCCATATGGATGATTATTTCTATCCCTATCCGGTAGCCGGTCTCCCCTTTCCGGATGATGCCAGCTTTGATGCGTACGGACGCAGCAAAGGATACAAAGACAATCAACGGGCCGACTGGCGCAGGGAGAATGTAAATCTGCTGGTGCAGGATATCAAGCAAACCATTCTGCGTACCAAACCGTGGGTCCGCTTCGGAATTAGTCCCTTTGGCATTTACCGTAACAAAAAGAATACACCGGATGGTTCAGGAAGCGATACCAACGGATTGCAGAATTACGACGATCTGTATGCAGACATCACCTTATGGGTGCAGAAGGGGTGGATAGACTACAACATTCCTCAGATTTACTGGGAGATCGGGAATAAAGCTGCCGATTATGTAACGCTTGTGAAATGGTGGGATAAGAATGCCAACGGAGGACACCTGTATATTGGTCAGGATGTGGCCCGCACGATGAAGAAGGACGAGCTGGACAAGAAGATGGCATACATCCGTTCTGCCTCCAATATACAAGGTAACTGCTTCTGGCCGGCAAATGAAATTTTATGGAATACCGGAGGTGTGGCCAACCAGCTGCAAGAACAGTATCACCGCTATCCGGCTTTGATTCCGGCTTATACGCATTTGCACGACCGGCTACCCAAAGAGGTTTCCGGCCTTAAAGCCGAATGGACGAAGGAGGGGTATCTGTTACACTGGAAAGCCGAACAAAGTGATACAAATCCGGAGTTAGCCCGTTACTTCGTTGTGTATTGTTTTAAGGCGGGTGAAAAGGCAGACATCACGAACCCGGCCAACATCGTAACCATAACAAACAAGACTTTTTATTTGTTACCTTATGAAAAGGGAAATGATACATACAAGTATGTAGTAACTGCTGTGGATCGTTTCCATAATGAGAGCAAAAAAGGAAAATCAAAAAAAGTGAAGCTATAAGATGAATAACATTCGGCGTATTCTTATCGGGTTGTTATGCTGCATGCCTTTTTTATGGGGATGCTCCAACGACGAACCATGTCCGACGCCGGTACGTACCGTGCTTATTTACATGGCTGCGGATAATTCCCTGAGTTCATTCTCCTACAAGAATCTGGAATCGATCGTAAAGGGGAGCTCTGCAGCCGCACTCAATGGCGGGAATCTGTTGGTCTATCTGGATGCTTCCGATGCGGCTCCGCAGCTTCTTCAGATC
The DNA here is from genome assembly GCF_050251695.1 of Macellibacteroides sp. NCBI lineage: Bacteria > Pseudomonadati > Bacteroidota > Bacteroidia > Bacteroidales > Porphyromonadaceae > Macellibacteroides > Macellibacteroides sp. The sequence goes on along the minus strand of NZ_JBFWMI010000048.1, from coordinate 22,710 downwards.
AAGGCCAAGAGCGACGGGACGATACAGAAGCTGGCTATAAAGGATTATCCCGAGCAGAATTCGGCCGATCCCATTGTTATGCGCGGGGTGTTCGAATCGGTTGTATCTGAGTTTCCGGCCGAAAGTTATGGCCTGGTTTTATGGAGTCACGGCACTGCCTGGCTGCCTTACAATGTACAGCCGATGCTCCGGTCTTTTGGACAGGATGAGACCAGTTGGATGGAGATTGATGAGCTTGCCGAAGCTATTCCCGATCATGTATTTGACTTTATTCTGTTTGATGCCTGCTATATGGCGAGCACAGAAGTGGTGTATGCCCTCCGGAACAAAGCAGACTATATTTTGGCTTCTCCAACCGAGGTACTGGCCGAAGGGTTTCCTTACAAGCTGATTATGGCTGATTTCTTCACGCAGAAAGCCGGTCTGCAGCAAATAGGTGAAAAATTTTACACATACTATGATAAGCTGACCGGACTGAACCGATCGGCATCGGTGTCGTTGATTAACACATCCAAATTGGATGAGTTGGCCGCCGTATGCAGCGAGATTGTAAAGGGTAAGGAGCAGACAATCGCTTCGCTGCCTGTCAATGAACTGCAACAGCTGGAGTATCTGGGAAACACCTACCATGCCTTGTACGACCTGGATGATTTTATTGGCAGACTGGCTACGGAACCCCAATATACAAACTTTAAAAAGGTGTTGGACGAAGTGGTTATATACAAGCAAACAACCCCCATGGCTACCTATGCCAAAGGGTCTATCTATATCAATCGCTATTCGGGGTTGAGCATCTATGTTCCGCAAGCGGGACTGGAACAGCTCAACGAGTGGTACAAGGGAATGGATTGGTATAAGGTTACATACCAGTAACCTGACTCTACCAGTAGAGAATGATTCCGGCAATTCCGGCAATAAAGATCATCAGTATGGGATGCATCTTGTATTTCCAGGTAAGGATAAAGGAGCCGATAAATATCAGCACACTTTTAGCATCGATGAAATTTTCTGCATTCACCAATAACAGGGCCGCTGCAGCAATCAGGCCGACCGTAGCCGGGCGTAAGCCTGTGAAAGCGGCCTCCACATATTTATTGTTTTTGAACCGGGCAAAATAATAGGAGATGATAAGCACCAGAATAAAGGAAGGCAGACAGACTGCAAAGGTTGCGATTACGGATCCTAAGATACTGATCTCCGTAGAATATCCTGCATTCTGCACCGCTGTATAGCCTATATAGGTGGCGCTGTTTATCCCGATGGGACCAGGCGTCATTTGTGATATAGCAACGATATCGGTAAATTCCTGGGTAGATATCCACCCATGCTTGTCGACCACCTCATCCTGAATTAATGAAAGCATCGCATATCCGCCTCCAAAACCAAAAAGGCCGATTTTAAGATAGGTGTAAAATAATTGTAGAAACAGCATACTAATGTCTTTTTAAATACATCCGATAATATAAACCGCCTGCCGCGGCTACGATAATGATATAGACAGGCGACAAGCTGAGCAACCATATGGATAGCGCAACTACCACGGGAATGACCAGCACCCAGCCGCGCAGACGGAGGGAACGGGCTGTTGTAATTACGGGAACGGCAATCAGGGCGACCACAGCCGGGCGTAAGCCTTTAAATGCCTTCTCCACCCATTCATTTTCTCTGAATTGTGTAAAGAAGAGGGCTATCGCCAATATGATCAGGAAAGATGGCAGGATGGTTCCTAATGCACAGATTACACTGCCTGTGAGCTTTTTCAATTTATAACCCACAAAGATGGATATGTTCACGGCAAAAACCCCGGGTAAGGATTGAGCGACCGCAAAAAGGTCGATAAATTCCTCCTTACTCATCCATCCCCTGTCAACCACTTCCCGCTGGATCAATGGCAACATGGCGTATCCTCCTCCGATGGTAAAGGCTCCGATTCTGACAAATGTGATGAAGAGCGTCCAATACATAAAATTACCTCTGCTATTGATTAAACAAACGAATCAACAACAAAGGTAATTATAAATATGCAGACTTTGCGTGCTGCGTTCTATCTTGTACGGCGTACGCTTCTTGTGGGTGCCGACTTTTCGGGTTTGGATGCTTTCTGCTTGACGGTTTTTTGTTTGGCAGGAGCCTGTCCGCGTACGGATTTAACTCTTCCTTTGGATTCCTTATTTGTGCTGGCTGCAACCGTGGCTGTATCTTCGGGAACCCAAAGGCTCTCGCGGAACATCGTAAGCTCTTTCTCAATACGGGCTTGTTCCCGGCTCATCGAATCGGGCGTAGGGCAATATTGCTGAAGGTTACGGTTCATCAGGTTTTCGGTCTTCACGATATCACCGGCAAACATCCGTTTCCGAAAATAATCATCAATAGTAAATGTCTTTGCATTATTGATATTGGATGTCATGATAGGCACAGTGGATACATAGGGACGTATGGATTCGTAGGGCAGCCAGAACATCGGCATTCTTTGTTCACCCATATCGCCTGCATTAAACAGAATCGGCGAAATGGCCAGTGTCTTAACATCAAATACTGAGTTATGCTGGTCAAAATACCATGCCTCTTTTACGTAATATGCCTTTACCTCTTCCGAAGGGACGTCGCTATCGTCTATTACATACTTTACTCCGCCACCGCCGGGAACAGTTTCTTCCTTATAAAGAATATAGAAGCGGTCCAGCAAATCCTTGAAATTAACCTGGTGCGACGGACTGAAATCCTCGTAACCATCCAGGTATTCGTAGGCTGATATTTTATTCTCACCTAACAGACGGAAGATGATTGTAAACAAATTCATCTGTTTATTAATGGGGCGTACAGGATAATAAAGCGGTGCATTCTGCTCCTTGGTTAGATCCACCTCTCTGTAAATTACACGCATCCAACGTGCATTCCCGATATCCTGGGTAAGATGTTCGTTCATGTTTTGTGCTCTTACCGTCAGCTCCGGAACATTGCTTTCCTGCGTCTCCACCCGGGATCCGGTTGTGGCCCGGGGTGATCTTCTTTGTTGAGTCTGCTGTTGCGACTGCCCCTCCTCCTGAGCAAATGCCGGATTTACAGTAAAGAGGAAGCCTCCAAGAATTGCTATATAATACAGATGTTTCATATACAAGATCAATTAATTTACAATAACTTCGATGGTGGGTATGGTCCGTTCAATACCATCAGGCCCTTTTGCTACGACACGGGTGATATAGAAACGCTTTCCTTTGGACAGCCTGCGGATATAATCTTTCTGCCGTTGAGAAAAGTTACTTCCGTCCGATACTTCAGGAATGGCATTCCCCATGGAATCAAAGAAAGTGAGCTCGAACCGAAGTACGGAATAGGTTACATTCAACAAATCATCGTCAATTGCCGCTTTGAT
>NZ_JBFWMI010000048.1:0-19237 GCF_050251695.1 Macellibacteroides sp. | reverse complement strand
ACTGCAGAAAGAACAATGTTTGCTTCATACTGACTGCCACGCATTACAACCTGGCTTTGAGGAATAACCTGTGCCGTTATCTGGTTTACACGATAGTCGCCCACATCCACACTGCTGAGAAGATAGTTCAAGGCCTCACCTTCTGCATAGCGTACGTCGCTCTGTAATTTGGTAAGCATGGTTACTGCCGCAGCAACAGGCATATTTTCAAACAAGGACTCCTGCCAGGAACGGGTTGTGAGTCCGCTTCTCACCGACTCTGTATTCAGGCTCGCTTCAAGAACCTTTGTTTTAGCGGGATCCGTAACCAATTCTCCTAAGAATTTCCGATAGTTATCTATACTACGTTTCAGCTTTTTACCTTCGCCGGTCACCGGAGACAACATGATTTGTGAGGAAGCTTCAATATCATCCTTATGAACGATATTATTTACATTCCCGTCTTTCCCGTCCGCCTCCTTTACAATACGTACCTTGAGTTCCTGAAGGTAGTTGTATAATGAATCGCTCGACTTTTTCACCTGCTGTCCCTTCTCATACCATTCTTTTACCTTGGTAGGGTTAGTCTGATAGTAGGTATCCAACTCGCCCGATACAATCTGATTTCGTTTGGATGAGTTGTCGATCGTAGTTCGTAAACTGCCTTCCACCAATTCGAAACCATCCAAAACCTCTGACGACACATTAAGTGCCATCATGGCAATGAACACCAGATACATCAGATTGATCATCTTCTGTCTGGGCGAATTGGGATTATTTGATAATTGTGGCATATTCTGATTGCAGTTTAATTATTATCTTCCGGGTTGTCCGGGATTTGAACCATAAGAAGCAGCTCCCTGAGGTTGGTAGGTAGATGCCGATGGTGGATTGTAACCTTGTCCTCCCTGAGGTTGTGACTGAAACATCCCGGCTCCGGGCATGTTGACTGTCATCGCCTGCAACAAACGGCTGTAAACCGTATTGAGCTGAGCAAGCTGTTGTGCCATGCGCTCATTTTCTGCCCGGAAGACAGAACTGTCCACCACAGATCCTTCGTATAAATCTTTTATACGACTCAAACCGCCGTTAATACGTTCGATGGTGTCGATTTGCGAACTGATGCTCTTAAGCTGAATTTCATAGATGGTGTTGAGTCCTGAGATATTCCGGTTAAGCGCCTCCATCTGATGTACATATCCTCTTGAATTCTGGTTGATTCCATCCGAATGGTCCGTAATACTTTTATAGGAGCTTAGCAACGTATCCGATACTTCCGTAAGACTGTTTGTAGTCTGACTGAAACGCTTCATCTGGTCGGCCATCCCAGCCAGTTGATCCAGGTACTGTTGTGTTGCATCTGTCAACTCAGCCATCTTGGAGATCTGCTCTGCTGCACCACTCAGCTTCTTGATGCTATCCGAAAGATTCCGTGTATCTTCTTCCGAAATGTCCAAAGCTCCGCTTAATCCAGCTGATTGCTTTACAGCCATCGGGTTGATCAACAAATTCGCATTGGAATCATCCTCTTCATTCGCAGCCGAATGCATGATACCCGAAACTTTTTGATTGGCAAACTCGGGACGATCCATGGGATTCTTGGATTTCAGTACAGGAAACACCTCTTCCCAATGATAATCCTTTCCGGGATGTTCAAACCCGGAGATGAAGAATACAAAAAATTCCGTCATCATACCCACGAACAACATTTCATTACCAAAAGGGAGGTGAAGCAATTTAAACAAGGCTCCCAATACAACAATCGAGGCTCCCCAACTATAACAGAAGTTCAGCAGTCTCTTACCCATATCACTGGAAAGAAACATCTCAATTCTATTTTTATATTTCTTATACTTTCCCATCGTTCCGAAGTATTATATTATATATCATTTCCTATTTTTTACCCTTTGAAAATCCGATCTGCGTTCGTACGCATCTGAAGCCGATATACGAACGTGTTTCGTTCTGGTATTCCATGGAACGCATATCCGAGCGTATAAACTGGGATACATCCTTCCAGGAGCCGCCGCGCACCACCTTTTTCTTCATGGCGTAAGGATCTTCCTTCGCCGCATTATAGCGCAAATCAGGATTCATATCATTCATCTGATTCGGACCCGATTCAGAATAGGTGGAGGAAGTCCACTCGGCCACATTGCCGGCCATATCATATAAACCGAATTCATTGGGAGAATACGAACCCACCTTCGATGTGATCAGATGTCCGTCTTCGGTATAATTCCCATTACCCGGCTTAAAGTTCCCCAGGAAACATCCTTTGCTGCTTTGCAGATCGTTGGTCGCCCAGGGGTATTTATTTTCATTTTTACCGGCACGCGCTGCATACTCCCATTCGCCTTCGGTAGGCAATCTGAAAGGTTCAATTGTATAACCGGCAGGTAAATTGGCAGATTCTTTAAAATAGTTGGTTCTCCAGACACAAAATGCGGTGGCTTGTTCCCATGAAACACCCACAACCGGATAGTCATTGTAACCGGCATGTGTAAAATACATCCTCATGTATGGTTCATTATAGGCATTGTTGAAATCATTTACCCAACAAGTTTCATCCGGATAAATATTAACGATCCTCGTATGAAGAAAGTCGTGATAACCGCTAAGCGGTCTTGTGATGGTTTCATTAACAATAACCCCATCGTCGTTGATATAGGCCGTATCCTTGGAGATCATGACAACCTCATTGGGATCTACCTTTATATCTGTATTACGTTGACGGGCTGCCGGATCCAGGTTATTCTTCCTTAATGCGGCGGCAGTATGATCATACCACTCATATCGATAATTCATCTGCTTCTCATCCAGTCTTTTTTCTCCGGTGATGGGATGAATATAGTATACACTCTCAATAGCGCGCTGCTCGTCTTCAGTTGCACGCTTCCAGGGTATGGGTCTGCTCCAGTCCAGATGAGGTGTTACAGGTTCGCCATAGCGGTCTTCCGTAATCTTAAAAAGTTCGTTGCCTCCGTAGGCAGGATCGGCAAGACGTTCACGAATGATCGAATCGCGTACGTAATAAAGGAACTGACGATATTTAGCGTTGGTGACTTCTGTCTCGTCCATCCAGAATGCATCAAAAGATACTCCTTTGGTTTCCGGATCTGTACCCCATAACGAATCCTTATCCGAAGGTCCCATCTCGAATGAACCTCGTTTAATAAGAATCATTCCAAACGGTGCCGGCTCATTGAAGGATGCCGTTCTGGCTCCTGTAAGCTCACCTCCACCTCCACTTAACGGACTACCGCAAGAGGTAATTAAGGCTGCTGCCCCAAGTATTGATAATACCTTCTTCATATACTTATAATATACGTACACTTTTGTGTTTATTTTTCCCTGTTTTTGTCTTTGTCAGCTTCAACTTATACCGGATCATCAGTTCGTGGCTGCCGGTACTTCCCTTCAATATGGCAGATGTCGGGAAATCATAAGCATACCCCACCTGAAATCCACCGATAAGAGCCCCGATTGAAAGGACCACCGATTCATTCACCCGCCAGGATAGTCCGCCATTAAACATTTTATTATAAACTAACCGGGCCGTAATATCAGTCTGAAACGATTGCATATCAGTCTTCATGAATACAGACGGTTGCAATTCATACAACGGGTTCCTGAGTTGAATATTGTATCCTCCGGTTAAATTATACGCCCTGCCTATATAGCTGTATACATTTTCAGTAAGCGCCAGTTCCGGTTCGGAAATATGTGTCGATGCAATTCCTGCATAAAAGTCTTTATGGCTGTAATATATACCTGCATTTAAATCAAGAACCATGGCCTCAACCTTGGTATTGGGTATTCCTTCATCCGTACCTGTATGAAATTCACTTTCAGGGATATCCACCTTTGTTCCGTCGAAACTTTGATTAACCATGCCAGCCTGTATACCTATGCTAAGAATCCCTCCGAATAGTTTTTTCTTATATGCATATTGAGCCGAAACATGGGTATTCTGAAACAGACCGATTGTTTCTGTAAAACCCACCACCCCGACCCCATGGGTGGTTTTACCAAAAGTTAACGGCATATCGGCTGAAACAAAAAAGGATTTGGGTGCTCCTTCAATACCGATCCATTGCTGGCGGTGCAAAGCAAATAGATTGATATTGTCCGTATTACCGGCAACGGCAGGATTATAGTATCCCATCGCCATCCAATACTGACTGAATTGGGCATCGTATTGTCCAAAAACGACATTCATTCCACCCAACAATATGATTAATTGCAGAAAAAGCCTTCTCATTCTTACTTTATGCATAGTACGATTATTGTAACTGCAAAAATGGAAATAAATTGTACATAGGCATAAAAAACAGAAAAGGCAGTAAGTATTTCCTTACTGCCTCCAATGTATTTAAAAAAACATTAATACTCTTCCTCATTAAAGAAGAAATCCTCTTTACTTGGATAATCAGGCCAGATATCCTCCATGCATTCATAGATTTCGCCTTCATCTTCCATTTCTTGCAAATTCTCAATTACTTCCAACGGCGCACCAGAACGCTGTGCATAATCAATCAACTCGTCCTTTGTTGCAGGCCAGGGTGCGTCTTCTAGTTTTGAAGCTAGTTCCAATGTCCAATACATAGTTATAAAGTATTAATAGTTACCAAAAAGTTAGTTCTAATTTTCAATTTCCCGCAAAAATAGAACTATATTTCTTAGATGCAAGTATAATCCCAAATTATTTCTTTTCCATCGTTAATTATACACTCTTTTCGTGCTAAAACGAACAAATAGTCGGATAAACGGTTCACAAAAATCAAAACCGGCTCCTCTACCGGGTCAGTTTCTGTTAATTTGTATATCTGTCTTTCTGCCCTTCTGCAAACAGTCCGGCATACATGTGCCAAAGAGGCGGAACGGCATCCTCCCGGAAGAACAAAGTTTCGCATAACCGGTATTCCTGCATCCAACCGATCGATTTCATTTTCAATCCGGACGATACTTTCAGGGGTAATACGGCTTTCAATTTTCAACTCTGTACTTTGCTGGTCGGTTGCCAGATAAGAACCGACACTAAATAATTTATGCTGAATAAAATACAGAAAATCTTTATCCAGCTGATCCTCCAGGGAAGTAACCAACAAACCGATAAAAGAATTCAGTTCGTCTATTGTGCCATAACTTTCCAGTCGCTGATGCGTTTTAGAAACACGTTCGCCACCCACCAGAGAGGTAGTTCCTTTATCTCCTGTTCCAGTATATATCAAACTTTTTTTAGTTGCCATAATCTTGATATCAATAGTAGGTTATATAATTACGTTTATGCAGCTTGTCATTAAAAAAAACTATACCTAAAGCATATAGGTCCATAGTGACTGTAACTTTCGGATGCGAACAGATTTCTTTCCAGGCAATTCTCATCTTGGAAGACGATTTAATCCCTTTAAAAACAAAGACTGAATTTTGATGAGTCTGCTCCACACATTTATTAAACAACGAGGAACAACAAATATCATCATCCTGCATATTAAAATAAACAAAATCCACAGCTTCCATATCTTCAAGGGCCTTGGGTAGCAGATCGGTATAATCGCCTTCTCTCAGATCAATCGGATTCCGGGCCTGTTTAAAGGTCTCACGTGCAACAGATGCAAAAGCCGGATTACTCTCTAATGCAATACACTGTAATCCGGAAGCGTAAGAAGTTAGGTAAAGAGTGGACAGCCCCATATTGGTCCCTATCTGTAAAATATGAACCGGTTTGAAGTAATTGACGATTTTGAACAACAATGCACCCTGTTTAGGAGAAATAGCCCTTTTCTGAACCAGCTGTCCGAGGGTCTTTTGGACAATCGCCCCCTTTTTTTTCTTATCAGGATAAGAGACCAGCTCCTCTCTGTACTGAAGTTTTAAACGTGTCAACGCAATATCATCCAGTAAATAGAAATGACCTGATTCTTCAATAACCTTAGTAATCAGATTGTAAACAAACGGAGAATGTACACCATATCCTTTTCGATAGCGGACACGTCTATAGAGGAGAATACTACGCCTTAAGGCATTTTTGCTTTTTGGTATGATCTGCATCTTATATTTTATTTACTAATACAAAGTTAGTAAATAAAAGTTTTATCTGACAAACCATTTCTTACCCAGATGATGTACCGGATACCATGCGGCTATAAAACCTATAGTAACAACCGTAATAAAAACAGTAATTACATCACTTAATGCAACCCGTACCGGATATGCATCAACGATAAAGGCCCCTGTAGTCTGCCCCAGTTTAAGCAAACCGAATTCTTGTTGAATCAGGCAAAGAATAATACCGATCAAGATACCTATCAACGCGCCAAAGCCAGCAATCATCCAGCCTTCGAAAAGAAATATCCGGGAGATGAGCGCGTCGTTAGCACCCATATTGCGTAAAGTCTTTACATCTTCCTGTTTTTCGATCATAAGCATCGACAACGAACCCACCACATTAAAAAGGGCAATTGCCAGAATGAAGCTTAGAATTAAGAAGGTCATCCATTTTTCTATCTGCATCATTTTATAAGATGCTTCCTGCTGTTCGAATCGGTCTTGAACAATGAAATCTTTTCCTAGAATGGATGCGATTTCGTCTTTATCGGAAGAAAAGTTGGAAGACGGATGCAGCTTGATCTCGATAGAGGAGACTTCTGTTTCGTATTTAAATAGTTCGCGTGTCAAAGAAATGGGCACCAAAATATAATTTTCGTCGTACACTTGTTGATTGATGCAGAAAACTGCTCCGGCATATGCATACGAAACCTGAAATGAGGTTGCAGGATTTGACAGATTTACTTTTTCATCTCTTTTGGGTGCATAGAACTCCATAGGCGAAAGATAACCTGCATTTACACCAAGAGCTGAAGCCATCCCTATACCTGGAATAGCATAATCAACCACATCATCCTGTAAAATAAAATTACCATCAACCAAAACACTGTCGATGGACGCCAATTGCTCAAAACTTTTATCAACCCCCTTTACAACGGCAACCACCTGCCTGTTATCATAACGCACCAAGGCATTATCTTCCAGGACTTCACACCATACGTCTATTGAAGGTAATTTTTTCACCTTCTCAATCCGACTGTCTTGCGGATCGAAGACCTTTCCTGTTCGGGGAGTGATCTTTAATTCAGGATCAAAGCTGCTGAATAAAGTAGATACCAGATCATTGAATCCATTATACACAGACAGGGCGCAGACTAAAGCAATGGTTGCAACAACTACACCGCAAACAGATACCATCGAAATAATATTGATGGCATTGTGAGACTTCTTTGAAAAGAGGTATCTTCTGGCTATGTAAAAGGGAAAATTCAATGGGGATTACTTCTTTAACAAATTATCAATTTTTTCAATATAGTCCAGTGAATCATCGATATAAAAGGTCAGTTCGGGTATTTTACGTAACTGTAAATGCACCCGTTGACCTAAATCAAAGCGGATAGCCTTGGTGTTAGCCTTGATGGCTTCCAGCAATTCGGGAGCTTTTTCCGAAGGAAAAATACTTAAATATACCCGTGCAATGCCTAAATCAGGACTTACCCGCACCACACTCACGGATACCAAAGTGCCCGACATAGCCTTTGTCTGAAGCAGAAATATATCGCTTAATTCCTTCTGCAATAAACGACCAATTTTATTTAATCTTGTACTTTCCATAATTATTATTTTTTCCAAATCATTGTAAGTCCGTCCCGAAGCGGCAGAATCACCTTCTCCACTCTCTGATCAGCTTTTATTTTATCATTAAATGCAAGAATACCCGCTGTTTGCTTATCTGCCGGATGGAGAGGCTCAAGCACTTTCCCGTCCCATAAGGTATTATCAGCCAGGATCAAAGCCCCTGCCGGCAACTTATCAAAAATCAGATCGTAATAATCTGAGTAAAGTCGTTTATCGGCATCTATAAAAACAAGATCGAATGATTCATCCAACGCCGGTATGATCTCCATCGCATCACCGAAATAAAGCTTGATTTTATCCTTATCCGGCGATTGGGAAACATACTTACGGATAAAATCTTCCATCTCATCATTGATCTCCAACGTGTGGATTTCGGCATCCTTCTCAAGAGCCTCAGCCATACAAAGAGTTGCATAACCTGTATAGGTCCCTATTTCGAGAACCCGTTTAGGTTTAAGCATCCGGCAAAACATCTTTAAAATTCTGCCTTGAAGATGCCCGGATAACATACGTGGACGAAGAAGATTCACATTGGCATCCCTATTTAAAGCAGCCAACAGTGAACCTTCTTCATCACTATGTGAAAGAATATAGGATTCTATTTCTTTCGTCATTCAATATTAGTCTTTAAAAGTTGGAAGCGAGTATTTATCTCCAGCATCCAAAACTTTGCCAACATTATTTATTTCGAGGAACGAGGTACCGCCGCCTTCACCAAAGCTACCGCTAAGATAGGCAACCATATCAGAACGGGTAATACGGCCACTCTTGATCAGTTCATTCAATGCTTTAAAGTAATATTCCCGCTCAGATTTACTCTCTTCCTGATAAACAGCCCATACGCCATAAGATAAAGCCAGCTCTCTTGTAAGACGCTCGTGATAACAGATGGCATATACGGTGGATGTACCACGGAAAGCAGCCAGATAACGTGCTGTTCTTCCGGTAAAGCTATCTGTTATGATTGCTTTTACATGAAGCTTTGAAGATGCCTTCACTGCTTGTTTGGCAAGGAAAGAAGTTACATCAAGGTCGTTTCCTACGATAGGAACACGGATATCATTTGCTGCAAGCTTTGTTTTTTCGGCTTCAGCTGCAATCTTGGTCATAGTAGCAACCGCTTCTACAGGATATTTTCCATAGGCAGTCTCACCACTTAACATTAATGCATCTGTACGGTAATAAATGGCATTTGCGATATCTGTAACCTCTGCTCTGGTAGGACGAGGATTATTGATCATCGAGTGAAGCATCTGAGTTGCCACAATAACCGGCTTTTTAGCTTCCACACACTTTCTGATCAATACACGCTGAATACCCGGAATCTTTTCCTGTGGAACTTCAATACCTAAATCACCACGGGCGATCATGATACCGTAAGCCACCTCCAGGATTTCATCGATATTATCAATACCTTCCTGATTTTCAATCTTAGCAATAATTTTGATCGGGCTGTTGTGTTCGTCAAGAATACGCTGTATATCAAGCACATCTTGTTTGCAACGAACAAATGAATGAGCAATAAAATCAAGATTATTCTTAATACAGTAAAGAATGCTGGTACGGTCTTTTTCTGTCAACGATGGCAAGCTGATACGTACCCCCGGTACATTAACACTTTTACGGCTACCAAGAGTAGCATCATTCAACGCCTCGCAAACAAGGTAATCAGAATGCTTTTCAATAACTTTCAAATCAAGATCGCCATCGTCGATAAGCAATTCTCCGCCTACAGACATATCTGCAACAAAATTCTTATACGACAGGCAAATGCATTCCCTGGTGGTTTCTCCATCAGGATTACCCATCACCTTAATTCTATCACCTGTTTTTAATTCAAGAGGCTGAGCCGTTTTGGTTGTTCGAATCTCCGGGCCTTTCGTATCCATTAAAAGCGCAATGTGATTTGACACGGCACGGGTATTGCCGACAACTCTATTAAACCCTTCTTCAACCATGTGGGCCGAATTCAGGCGTACCACATTCATTCCTGCCTTATACAGGGATCTGATAAACTCTACCTCACACCGTTGATCTGAAACAGTAGCAACAATCTTTGTATGCTTTAACATATAACCTTACTATTATAATCTTTATTAAAAAAATCTTCAAATTAAAACACAAACAAGCACCCGGTCCATCAAATTCATTTGAAAGATTCAAGGGCCAGTTTGTAAGAATCAAGCCCAAAGCCAAGGATCACTCCTTTGCATGCAGCTGAGATTTTAGATTCATGCCTAAACGACTCTCTGGCATGAACATTCGAAATATGTACTTCCACAACCGGAGTTGTAACTGCTTTAATAGCATCATACAATGCAATGGATGTATGGGTGTAGGCTCCGGCATTTAGTATTATTCCATCATAATCAAATCCTATCTCGTGAATTTTATTTAGCAATTCGCCTTCAATATTGCTTTGAAAAAAGGTAATTTCAAACGTAGGAAAGTTTTTCCGCAGCGTATCAAGATACTCCTCAAAAGAGGAGTTTCCATATACAGACGGCTCTCGCTTTCCCAGCAGATTAAGATTTGGTCCGTTGATAATCTGAATCTTCTTCATTTTATTGTAAGTTTATTACCTTTGCCCCATACCACAGGGTTGGAAAATATCCGGCAAAGATAATGATTTTATTTGACAAAATTGATATAAACTATGACAAAGCAATTGGGTAAAGATATTATAAGTAAATACCATACATATATTCGCCTCGAAAAATCGCTATCACCGAATTCAGTGGACGCATACATGCGTGACTTAGAGAAATTAGTATCCTATGCGAAAACTGAAAATCTGGACATAACAGGCATAACTTATCTTGATTTGCAACAATTTATCTCACAATTACATGATATAGGAATTCATCCACGCTCTCAGGCACGTATTTTATCAGGCATCAAATCCTTTTATCATTTCTTACTCATTGATGAATATATAACAAGCGACCCGACTGAATTGTTGGAAGCTCCCAAAATAGGACTTAAACTACCCGAAGTGCTGTCAATCAATGAAATCAACAGACTACTGGACAGCATTGACCTTTCAAAGGCGGAGGGGCAGCGAAACAGGGCCATGCTGGAGGTTCTTTACAGCTGCGGACTTCGTGTTTCCGAACTTATAAACCTTCGGTTTCCGGATGTTTACTTTAACGAAGGATTCATTCGGGTAGAAGGCAAAGGAAGCAAGCAGCGCTTAGTTCCCATTTCAGATACCGCCCTTAAAGAAATACGCCTGTATCTTTTTGACCGTAATGCCGTTCAAATAAAAAAGGGTTACGATGATTTCCTGTTCCTTAGTCGCCGGGGAACCGGATTGTCTCGTATCATGGTTTTCCACATCATCAAAGAACAGGCAGTTTTGGCTGGCATCACCAAAAATATCAGTCCGCATACATTCCGCCATTCCTTTGCCACCCACTTACTTGAGGGAGGTGCCAACCTTCGGGCAATACAACTGATGCTAGGTCACGAAAAAATCACAACCACAGAAATTTACACCCATATCGACCGCGAATTCTTACGAAACGAAATCCTGGATCATCATCCCAGAAGCCGGCAAAAAAGTCAATAAAAAAGATCTGACATTCAGCGCGAAAGATTTATTAAGCTATTTTCAGCAAAATAAACAAATAAAAGTTGAAAAAGAACTTGAGTTAAATCAATTAACAAATAATTATGTGTAATTTTGCCTACATAAAATATATGAAAACAAATATTGTTGCCCTAGTACTCGTTCTTCTTTGCATAACTGCTAAAGGAGTCGCACAAATCAGCCACGGAGGATCTCCTCTTCCGATGCTTACTCTTAAGAGTAATTCTGCTGATTTTTTTGTGGAGATGCCTGCATTCGATGTGGCCGAGGAGCTTCGCGTAGATTCATTGAACGAAAGTGATCTGCGGGGAGGATTCAGGTTTGCATATAAGTTTATGACCTCGCTGAATGTAAAGACAGCCGGAACCTCATTTACAATGGCAGACGGCACAAAAGTCTGGAGGTTAGGTATACGCTCGGCCGGGGCTTATTCCATCAATGTATTATTTTCAGAATTTGAAATACCGGAGGGTAGTCAGGTCTTTCTTTTCAATCCGGACCAAACCCATATCCTGGGATCCTTCACCCATCAGAACAATTCAAAGCTTAATATACTTCCGGTCGCCCCCGTTAAGGGAGACGAGTTGATAATTGAATACCACGAACCAGCCAATGCTGCATTCGCCGGAAGATTGGTTGTTGGTGAAGTAAACCATGATTATCGCAATTTAAGAGGGGCCGAACCTGGCCCCAACGTTGGAACCAATTTCTGTATGGACAACTTGGTTTGCGACCCCAATTATGAAAATCAATACGAAGAAGTAGGACGTAGCGTCGTTTTGCTGATTATAGACGGAACTATTCTATGCAACGGAACGTTGCTAAACAATACCGAAAGGGATGGAACTCCGTTTTTATTAACGGCATCACACTGTCTCAATAACAAATTTAGTGTAACCAATCCGGATTACGAAAAGGTGGCCGGCAGCATTGTCTGCTTCTTTAACTACAACAGTCCGGTGTGCAGTCCAACCATGAGGGGAACAGAAGAGCAGTCCATGGTCTCTGCCGTACCATGTGCCATCAACGAGAAAACAGATTTAGCGCTGCTGGAATTACTGCAAACGCCTCCTGTATATTACCGGCCCTATTATGCCGGCTGGAATGCAATGGATGCAGGTGTAGCTCCCTATAGTGGGATCCATCATCCGGGAGGATCTGTGAAACGGATCAATAAGTACACTGGTGAATTGAACGTTGCATCCTTCGATATTACCCATTTCAAAGAAAACAACCATTGGCATATCCCCAGGTGGAATGACGGGTCAACCGCAAGCGGGTCATCCGGATCTCCTCTCTTCGATGCACAGGACATGGTTGTAGGAGCTCTTTCAGGTGGAAGTTCAAACTGTACATTTATTCCGGGACATCCTACCCTAAAAGGTCCGATAAACGACTATTATTATACGTTGAAAGACTCGTGGGCTCCGGATACTACAAAAGAAATTACACTTAAGTATTGGCTGAACCCGATGTCATTCCCAATTTACAAAATAGAAGGATTGGATCCCTATGGAGATGCTGCCGCCGTAAGGTTAAGTAATCTCACCAACAACGGGAACAGAAATAACATTGAAGCTCTCAAGGTAGCGTTGCCCGACTCGGGATTTGTTTTCGGGACAAATACAACTAACCCGGAAAGTTTTGCAGAAGGTTATTCCATCTCCGGGGAGAAAGTTCGCATCCACGGGGTGTTTATGGTTACTCCATCTGCTATAGGTTCTTGGAAAGACAGCAAGGTTACAATCTCTGTATACAACGGAAACGGCAAACCCGATCAGCTTATCCATTCGCAAATTTTCAAGCCTACTTATACCAATCTGGATGCATCCAAGACTGGTTTTATAGAAACCGATAAGCCTTTAAACCGAGATATGGAAACATTTGTACCGTTTACATCCCGGGTAGTTGCCGAAAATGAATTCTACATCTCCTATACAATTGAAAATGTAGCCGGTGATACAATCGCTGTTTACAATCTCAAATCTGGAGAATCCACCAAAAATACGGCCTGGATTAAACGTAGCGGCGAATGGACTGAAGCTTCCAACGTGATTAACTTTGCAACATCCCTGTTTATCGACCCTGTTGTTCAATACATGGAATCATCCGGTGAAAATCCTGTCGGCATCGAACCAGAAGATTTAAATCCGGCAATCCGGGTTTTTACGGGAGCAGACAGAAAACAGCTTTACATTCTAACCAGCGAACCGGGAGAATCGGTCCAAGTGGAATTGTTGTCGGTTACCGGTAAGTTGATCCAAACGAACTCATTCCGTTCAAATCAGATTACATTACCTATAAGCCATCTTTCAAGAGGGATCTATATTGTTAATGTAAAGACTGAAAAAACCAGATATGCAACAAAAATTGTACTTTAATATTTAAATGTATCAATAAACTAAAATATATTTTTTGCCTATGAGAATTATACGTATTTTAGACAAGTAATCGTTTCTTTAGACTTGAAGTAATAGAATTATATAAAAGGTCATCGTATATAAAATTTAATTTTATATTAATTAAACATGGTCTACTTTCATTAATAAGTATTAAATTAGTGACATTTTATGACCGGAATTCTATACTTCCTTAAAATAATACTTTAGTTTTGCAGGCTAATGTATAATAAGCAAAATAAGTGAATATAAATACATAAATATCATTTTAAACTTACATCAAATTATGAACAAAAAGTTTTTCTTGCCATTTTTCATTTTGGCAACAATTGTAACCTTTTCTTCTTGCTCAAGCAAGTTGAAACCGTTAGCAGAACAGTACATTAAGGCCGAACCGCAGCCACTTGAGGCTATCGGTGGCAAAGTTCCTGTAACAATCAATGCTACATTCCCGGCAAAATGGTTCAACAAAAACGCTGTTGTAACTGTAACTCCGGTGTTAAGGTATGAAGGTGGCGAAGCATGGGGCACAGCTTACACATACCAAGGTGAAAAAGTAAATGGTAACAACCAGGTAATTCCTCAAGCTGCAGGAGCCAATGTTACAATGAAATCTTCTTTCACTTACAAACCTGAAATGAAGAAATCAGAATTATATCTGACTTTCGAAGCTAAAATCAAGAACAAAACAGTAGCTCTTCCCGACATCAAGATTGGCGAAGGTGTTATTGCAACTTCAGCTTTGGCTGACGCAGGAACTGCAACTCCAGCTTTGGCTGCCGATAAGTTCCAACGCATCATTAAAGAAGCTCACAATGCAAACATCATGTTCCTTATCCAACAAGCTGAACTTCGCACAAAAGAATTGAAGAAAGGCGAATTGGCTGATTGGAAAAACCTTGTTAAGAATGCAAACGAAGCTCCTAACCAAAATGTAGCTATCGAAATTTCTGCATATGCTTCTCCTGATGGTGGTCTTGATCTGAATACAGGTCTTGCTGAAAAGCGTGAAAAGAACACTTCTAAATATCTTGCTAAAGAATTGAAGAAAGAAAAAATCGATGCTCCGGTAGACGCTCGTTACACAGCTGAAGACTGGGAAGGTTTCAAAGAATTGGTTGCCAACTCTAACCTTCAGGACAAAGACTTGGTTCTTCGCGTTCTTTCAATGTACAACGATCCAGAACAGAGAGAAAAAGAAATCAAGAATATCTCTGCAGTTTACAGCAACCTTGCTGACGAAATTCTTCCTCAGTTGCGTCGTTCACGTTTGACTGCCAATATCGAAATCATTGGTAAATCAGACGACGAAATTGCCAACCTTGCTAAAACGGATGCAAAAGCTCTTACAGTAGAAGAACTTCTTTATGCTGGTGCTTTGGCAAAAACAACTGCAGAAAAAGAAGCAATCTACAAAAAAGCTGTTGAATTGTTCCCTAGCGATTACCGTACATACAACAACGTTGGTATGATCAACTTCCTGAACGGTGATTTGTCTGCTGCTGAAGCAATGTTCAATAAAGCTAATTCTGTTAAGGCTAACAACGAATCTAACATGAACTTAGGTTTGATCGCTTTGACTAAGGGTGACCAGGCTAAGGCTGAACAATTGTTTGGTAGCGCTGCAGGTGTTGCTGAATTAAGTGAAGCTCTGGGCGTTCTTTACCTTGAAAAAGGCGAATACGCTAAGGCTGTTAACTCTTTCGGTGCAACAAAGAGCAACAATGCTGCTTTAGCTCAGATCCTTGTAAAGGACTACAGCAAAGCTCAGCAAACATTAGACGGTGTTGCTAACGCAGACGCTACAACAGATTATTTGAAAGCTGTTGTTGCTGCTCGTACAAACAACGTTAACGGTGTAATCAGCAATTTGAAATCATCTATTGCAAAAGACAAGGCTATGGCTAAAGAAGCTGCTAAGGATCTTGAATTTGCAAAATTTGCTGCTGATGCTGCATTCTCTGCTTTAGTAAAGTAAGAACTACATTTTATTAAATACGATAAAGCCTCAGGCATCCGCCTGGGGCTTTATTTATATAAGACCCACAGGAAAACGTTCGTGCTGGGCAAACATAAAAAAGGGTGCCGGAATCAAATCCGGCACCCTTTCATATCTATAGATGATATATTATCTGCTTAAGCGCTTACGCTCATTCTCGTCGAGAACAATTTTACGCAGACGCATGCTGTTAGGTGTAACCTCCACATACTCGTCGGCTTTGATATATTCCAACGCATCCTCCAGACTGAACACAACCGGAGGAGCCAAAGAGACCTTATCATCCGATCCGGATGCACGCATGTTGGTAAGCTTCTTCGACTTAGTAACATTTACGACCAAATCTCCTTCTTTCGAATGCTCTCCCACAATCTGTCCTGCATAAACATCTTCCTGGGGACTAACAAAAAAGCGTCCTCTTGATTGAAGGTTATTTAATGCATAAGCAAAAGCCGTACCTGCTTCCATAGCGATAATCGCGCCATTGGCACGACGTTCGATATCCCCTTTCCAGGGTTGGAATTCGATGAAGCGATGAGCCATTATGGCTTCACCCGCCGAAGCAGTAAGCACCGCGTTGTTCAACCCGATAATACCACGTGATGGGATGATGAACTGAAGATGGATACGATCGTTCTTGCTCTCCATCATTCTCATTTCGCCTTTGCGTTTTGTAACCATATCAATGATACGGCTTGAACACTCTTCGGGGAGGTTAATGGTAAGCTCTTCAACCGGTTCACATTTTACGCCATCGATTTCTTTGATGATTACCTGAGGCTGACCCACCTGCAATTCGTATCCTTCGCGACGCATTGTTTCGATAAGTACAGACAAGTGCAATACCCCACGACCGTATACCAGCCACGAATCGGCCGAGTCGGTAGGTTCCACACGTAATGCCAGGTTCTTATCAAGTTCTTTCTGCAGACGTTCAAATATATGGCGTGATGTAACAAACTTTCCATCTTTTCCGTAGAAGGGAGAATTGTTGATTGTAAACAACATAGACATGGTAGGTTCGTCGATCGCGATGGTAGGTAAAGCCTCGGGCTCCAGAAAATCGGCAATAGTTTCTCCAATTTCAAAACCTTCGATGCCGATAAGGGCACAGATATCACCCGATTTAACCGAGCTCACTTTACTGCGACCCAGACCTTCAAATACATTCACCTCCTTGATGCGTGATTTTACCATAGAACCGTCACGCTTGCAAAGCATCACATCCTGCCCCTCTCTCAATTCACCACGGTGTACGCGACCGATGGCAATACGACCCACATATTTGGAGAAGTCGAGCGAAGTGATAAGCATCTGCGGAGTACCTTCCAATGTTACAGGTTCGGGGATATATTCTATGATTGCATCAAGCAATGCGGAAATATCTTCTTTAGGTTCATTCCAGTCGGTAGACATCCAACCGTTTTTAGCAGAGCCATAAATTGTCGGGAAGTCCAGCTGTTCTTCGGTGGCGTCCAGACTAAACATCAGGTCGAACACCATTTCCTGAACTTCAGACGGTCTGCAGTTTGGTTTATCTACTTTATTAACAACTACAATAGGTTTTAATCCAAGCTGGATGGCCTTCTGCAGTACAAAACGGGTTTGAGGCATGGGGCCTTCAAACGCATCTACTAACAATAAAACACCGTCGGCCATATTCAATACTCTTTCAACCTCGCCACCAAAGTCGGCGTGCCCCGGAGTATCAATAATGTTGATTTTATAATCATTGTAAGTAATGGATACGTTCTTGGAAAGAATCGTAATACCTCTTTCGCGCTCAAGGTCATTACTATCCAAAAACTGGTCGGGTTCTGCCTGTCCTTCACGGAAAAGCTTACCTGCTAATAACATTTTGTCAACGAGCGTTGTTTTACCGTGATCCACGTGCGCGATAATCGCGATGTTTCTAATCTTTTGCATTGAGACTAATTTATTGGCTGCAAATTTACGACAAATTCCTTTCATATGGAAAAAAAGAAAAGTAAAAGTGTTGTCTATCAAAAAACTAATGGCTACCTTTGCGCACGCTTTGAAACAATAGTATTAATTTTTTAAAAGTAGAATTCATGTATTTAGATTCAGCTAAAAAGGCAGAACTTTTCGAAAAGTACGGAAAGTCTAGCGCAGACACAGGTTCTGCAGAAAGCCAGATCGCTCTTTTCACTTTCCGCATTTCTCATTTAACAGAACACTTGAAAAAGAATCACAAAGATTATAGTACTTCAAGAGCTCTTAAAATGTTGGTAGGTAAACGTCGTCGTTTACTGGATTACCTAATTGCTAAAGACATCGAAAGATATCGTGCAATCATCAAAGAACTTGGTATCAGAAAGTAAGAAACAACTTCTCAGGAAGTTAAAGGGCTCTCTTCATTGAAGGGGGCCCTTTTCTTTTGTTATAACAACTCCCTTTTAATCAAAAAACAGATTAAAAACCACACAAAATAGCCTAATCTTTGAATATTTAATGTATTTTTGCCGTGTTTTGTAACAAATTATAATCAGCCGAAAAATTAATAAAATACATACAACTTAATTATCATGGGAAATAACAAGATTATAGGAGCAAAAATACAACGCATCCGCGAATCCAAAAACCTCACCGTTCAGGAAGTTGCCGAACGCTCCGGATTAAGTGTAGATCAGGTAGAGCGTATAGAAGGAAGTCTTGATTTTCCTTCCCTGGCTCCGTTAATCAAGATTGCCCGCGTGCTGGGAGTTCGTCTGGGCACATTCCTCGACGATCAGACAGAGCTGGGTCCGGTTATTTGTCGGAAACAAGACAGCAATACCGCTACAGAAAGTATCAGCTTCTCAAACAATGCCACCAAGGCACGCAAGCACATGGAATACCATTCCTTGTCGAAAGCAAAGTCGGGACGACACATGGAGCCGTTCCTGATCGATATTGCCTCGTCATCGGGCGTAGATTTTATCCTTTCCACACACGAAGGCGAAGAATTCATTTATGTTCTTGAAGGTATCGTAGAAATCAATTACGGCAAAAACACCTACATCCTTGAAGAGGGAGACAGCATTTATTACGATTCGATTGTAGCCCATCATGTACATGCCGGAGCCGGCAGTACAGCTAAAATACTGGCTGTAGTATATACGCCATACTAATTATCATCTCTTTATGGAATTACAAGACAAAACAATCGGACAATGGCTTGAGCATTGGGCCGAGACAACACCCGATAAAGAATACCTTGTTTATTCGGACCGCGACCTGCGTTTCACCTGGAAGGAGTTTAACGAACGGGTAGACAAAATGGCCAAAGGATTGCTGGCTATCGGTGTAACAAAAGGAACCCATGTAGGAATCTGGGCAACCAATGTCCCCGACTGGCTTACCTTTCTGTATGCCGGAGCTAAAATCGGAGCGGTATTGGTAACTGTAAATACCAATTACAAGCAGCACGAACTGGAATTTCTTGTTGAAAATTCGGATTTACACACCTTATGTATTACCGAAGGGGTATTTGACGGAAACTATGTAGACATGGTCTACGAAATGATTCCCGAACTTAGAAATTCTCAACGAGGTTATCTTAGCTGCAGCCGTTTTCCC
>NZ_JBFWMI010000047.1:9024-26540 GCF_050251695.1 Macellibacteroides sp. | reverse complement strand
TTGGCCTTAAATTCGGCCGTGTAATGTGTTCTTTTCCCCATCTCTAAAATACTCTTTTTTGATTCAAATTAAACCCTTTTTATTCGACTTCACAAGTGGTCCAGGTTTTGGGGAGTATTATAGTATGCTTTCTTGTAAAGGGAAACATACGGAAAAGGATGTGGTTGAAGTGATGAATGAATTGCGAACGATTAAGATAGAGTTGGCAGATACTGCATTTAGAAATGTAAATCAATTGCTTGAAATGAGTTCTTTTGTCGTTTTGGCAAATGATGAGCCGTTGGGTGGTGTAAAACGGATTATTGTTGATGATGAAAGAGTCTTTGTATTAGATGACACGCCTAAAATAGTGTGTTATAATATGAAGGGAGAGATTGAATATCAGATCAATAATAAAGGTGGTGGTCCCAAAGAGTTTTTCAGCCTACTGGACTTTACAATAAATAAAGCATCCAATCAATTAATAGCATATGATAGCGGAAAACGTCAACTTAATATTTATAATTTAAAAGACGGGCAATTTTTATCGTCGCTCTCAACTTCGACGTTTGCTCCCATGGGCATGGCATCTGTTGATGGCGTTTTCTTTTTTGACAACCCTGACCACTTTAATTATCCAGACAATAAAGAGTTGCATTATTCTCTTCTTTATTCTACGATTGGGAATAAAATAGATAATAGATTTTTTGAGCATGATGAAATTTCAAATTATAGTATGAGCTTTGGTGAGGGCCATCCTTTTTTCTATAATAATGGCAGCTTATTATACAATAAAAGGTTTGATACTATGGTTTATCGTCTCGTTCCCAATAAAATAATACCATATTTAAATATTGAATTACCAAATCCTCTACCTGATGAGTTGTTGAAAGATAGGATTCAACCCATAGAGCTGGTTAAAAATGATTATTCCTTTGGTATAACCAATCTTTATAAGTGTGATGATATTTTATATTTCTGGTTTTCGAAAAGCGGTTTTTATCAGACTGTATTTTATGATTTGAAAAAGAATAAAATAATTTATGCTGGAAATAAGGTGTCGAATAATCCGGTAAAAGAGCTTCCTGTATTTTATCCTGTTGTTGGAGTTTATCAGGACTGCTTCTTTTCACTTGTATCTCCAATGACTATTCTGGAAAAGTTGTCAATTGATGCTAGTGTTTTCCCAAAAGAATTACAAGAAATTAGTGAGGATAGTAATCCAGTCTTGATGTTCTATAAAGTGAAGAAGTAGATAGGAGTATTACGAATGGTAATTTTTATTAAATTATTGATTAGAATAGATTGTTTAGTGAATTAATAATTATATTTGGAGTTCAACATGCTTTGTTTATCCAATGAAACTAAAAAATATATGAAACACACTTATCTGGTTTTTGCTTTCTTTCTTTTAGGTACAATGGCTTGTGGCAGCGGCGAAAAGAAATCTGTGGATGACGAAGCTGTACAAACGGTACTTCCCGACGAAAAGAATGTGGTAACGGTAATTAATCTTTTGCCGTCTCAATTTGATCATGAATTGCTTAGTAACGGAAAATTGTCTGCCCGCAGGCAGGTGGAGCTGAAGTTTCAGTCCGCCGAAACCATTGCTGCCGTATATGTAAAGAATGGCGACCGGGTACAAAAGGGGCAAAAGCTGGGTGAATTGGATAAGTTTCGTTTGCACCGGCGGACCGAAGCGGCGAGGGATGCTTTGTCAAGAGCTCGCCTGGAATTGCAGGATGTGCTGATTGGTCAGGGGTATGCCTTGGCCGACTCAGCCAAGGTCCCTGTGGCTACCATGCAGTTGGCCCGCGTTAAAAGTGGCTATGATAAGGCTCGTATTGATTACGATCTTAGTTTGTTTGAAGAGCAGCATGCTGTACTTACTGCTCCGTTTGATGGTATAGTTGCCAATTTATTTACTAGGGCCCTTAATACGGCTTCTCCTCAGGAAGTTTTTTGTACCGTAATAGATAATCAGAGTCTGGAGGCGGATTTTACCGTACTGGAAAGTGAACTGGCTTTAATAAAGTTGGGCGACAGGGTACGTGTTTCTCCTTTTTCTGCTCCGGATGCTGAAGTGGAGGGTCGTATATCCGAGATTAATCCGCTTGTAAACGCCGATGGTATGGTTAAGGTGAAGGCTGCGGTTTCGGGTGGTGGCAAATTGTTTGAGGGGATGAATGTACGTGTGCGTATCCAGCGATTGCTTGGTAAAAAGCTGGTGGTTCCTAAAGAGGCAGTGGTATTGCGTTCGGGGAAACAAGTTGTTTTCACGCTCGAAAAGGGTAAAGCAATGTGGAATTACGTAACTACCGGACTTGAAAATGTGGATAGTTATACGGTGGAAGATGGATTAAAAGAGGGTGACGTGGTGATTGTGAGCGGAAATATAAACCTGGCCCATGAGGCTCCTGTATCTGTACTATGATTAAATTCTTATTACAACGGCCTATCGCGGTGCTGATGGCCTTTACGGCTTGTTTTATCTTGGGCCTGGCTACCTATTTTTCGTTGCCGGTGAGTTTGCTGCCCGATATCGCCATCCCCGAAATAACGGTGCAGGTGGCGGGCGAGAACAGGTCGGCCCGCGAGCTTGAGAATACAATTGTAAAGCCGATCCGGCTACAGCTGATGCAGTTGTCAGGATTGCGTGACATCAAGAGTGAAGCACGCGACGGTTCGGGAATTATTCGTCTGAGCTTCGACTTTGGAACGAATACGGAACTGGCGTTTATTGAAGTGAATGAAAAGATTGACGCGGCGATGAATTATCTTCCGCGCGATGCAGAACGTCCGCGGGTGGTAAAAGCAAGTGCTACGGATATTCCGGTGTTTTGTCTCAACCTGACGCTTCGTTCGGATAAAGGTGGTGAGCAGGATGAGGAGGCATTTCTTAATTTGAGTGAATTTGCCGAAACCGTAATTAAGCGTCGTATCGAACAGCTTCCGGAAGTGGCGATGGTGGATATGACGGGGCAGGTGGGGCGTGAGCTGCAGATTGTTCCGGACCGTGCAATAATGGAGATGGCGGGTATAACTCAGGAGGATATAGAGATGGCGTTGACGGCCAACAATATCGAACCGGGTAGTATGACGGTGCGTGATGGTTATTACGAGTATAATATTAAATTTTCGACACTGCTTCGTACGGAGGATGATGTCAGGAATATATACCTGCGAAAGGGTGGACGGATATTCCAGCTGAAGGACTTGTCTAAGATTTCCATCATTCCGGAGAAGTCGGCAGGCGCCTCTTTGTCGGCCGGAAAGCGGGCTGTAACACTGGCCGTAATAAAGCAGGCCGACGAGAATATGGATAATATGAACGAGGCTTTGCAAGAAACTATGGATTATTTTGCAGGTATTTATCCAGATATTGAATTTAGTATTTCGCGAAATCAGACGGAGTTGCTGGACTATACGATCTCAAACCTGAAACAGAATCTTTCTCTGGGATTTGTATTTATCTGTATTGTAGCTGTACTCTTTTTAGGGGATGTTAAAAGTCCGGCAGTAATTGGCCTGAGTATGGTGGTAAGCTTGGTTATCAGCCTGTTATTTTTCTATCTTTTTAATATGTCGCTCAACATAATCTCGCTTTCGGGCCTGATTCTGGCACTGGGTATGATGATAGACAGTTCGATTGTTGTTACCGAGAATATTGCCCAGTATCGTGCCCGGGGCGAAACGTTGGAGAGAGCATGCGACTTGGGTACAACGGAGGTTATTACACCAATGCTTAGTTCCACACTGACAACCATAGCGGTTTTTGTTCCCCTGGTGTTTATGAGCGGAATTGCCGGAGCTATTTTCTATGATCAGGCTTTTGCTGTTACTGTTGGCTTGATGGTGAGTTATTTTACTGGAATCGGATTATTACCTGTACTATATAAACTGGTTTATATGTATGGGACCCGTGGCTGGCTAGCCAGACAGTGGGGGCACGATTCGGGCAACAACAGGTTAAGGGCATGGTATGATAAGGGTATTGATTTTGTATTCAGACACAAAAGAAGCAATGTATTGGCTTTGGTGCTTACTATACCGTTGTGTGTTTTTTGTTTTTATCAGATTCCTACGAGTCGTATGCCTGAAATAGATCAGAACGAACTTATTATGCGGGTGGAATGGAATGAAAATATTCATTTGGACGAAAATAGAGCAAGGGTTGAAGCTCTTTGTAATCAGGTGGATAGTCTGGGGGCGGAACATACGGCTTATATTGGTAGACAACAATTTTTGCTGAACCGGGATAAGGAGTTATCTGCAACTGAGGCTGAGGTGTATTTCCGTACATCCGATCCGAAAGAGATTGATCCGTTGCAAAATCGTATCTCTAAATGGATTAAACAGAATTATCCTACGGCTGTTGTTGCCTTTTCGCCTCCCGAAACAGTTTTTGAGAAATTGTTTGTAACCGGCGAAGCGGATGTGGTAGCCGAGTTGTATGCCCGTAATAAAGCGCTGGCTCCGAAAGCCGATTCAATCCGGCTGATTGAACAAGGGATTGCGGATGCTACGGGATTGAATCCGTCGGGTGTGGCATTCGACAATCAGCTGAATATTACCATTGATCAGGAAAAATTGCTGTTGTATCAAGTTTCTTATAGTGAAGTTTACAGAGTTTTGAAAACAGCATTCCGAGCCAATCAAGTGGCGATGTTACGTTCATATCAGCAGTATTTACCAATTACGGTTACCGATAAAGAGCGTACTGTGAATGAGGTATTGGAGAATACGCTTGTTTATACGCAACCGAAGGCTGGTAATGGGGCGCCGGCTCCGATTCCTTTACGCGAGTTGGTTACGGTTTCGCATGGGGAGGATCTTAAAGCAATTACTTCGGGGAAGAACGGAGAGTTCGTTCCGTTGAGTTTCTATAAAGTGGATGATGCGGAGGCATTGATGACGGGGGCCCGCGATGAGGTGGCAAGAACGAACAAATGGGATGTGGCTTTTTCGGGCGCTTTCTTTTCCAATGCGAAGATGTTGCGCGAATTGGTGCTGATTTTAATGTTGTCTATTTTGTTGATGTACTTTATTCTGGCTGCTCAGTTTGAGAGTTTCCTGCAGCCGCTGATTGTATTGGCCGAGATTCCTATTGACGTGGCTGCGGCGTTGCTTATCTTGTGGATAACGGGGCATACCCTGAATTTGATGAGTGCGATTGGTATTGTGGTTACTTGCGGGATAATTATTAATGACTCTATCCTTAAAATTGATGCAATGAATGAGCTGCGTAAGGAGGGGGTGCCGTTGTTGGAGGCCATTCACGAGGCGGGGCACCGCAGACTACGACCGATTGTGATGACCAGCTTGACAACCGTTTTCGGAATGGTGCCTTTGTTGTTCTCCTTCGATATGGGGAGTGAGTTGCAGAAGCCGTTGGCTATCGCTATGATATCGGCGATGGTGGTGGGTACAGCGATCAGTTTGCTGGTTATTCCGATGGTTTATTGGTTGATATACAGAAAAAAGGAAATTGTAAAAGCATAAGGGTATGAATAGATATAATTATAAAATAGGAGTGATTGCTGTGCTCTTGCTTTGTCCTTTTCTGGGTAGAGCGCAGATGGAGCTTACATTGGATAAGGCTATTGCGTTGGCTGCGGATAGTTCGCTGGAGGCTTTCAGAATGAAGAATCTGTTTCTTTCGGGTTATTGGGAGTATCGCACATACCAGGCTGGCCGACTGCCAAGTCTTACGCTGGATCTTACACCGGCACAGTATTACAGAGATATTACCCGTAGGTATGATTCGGAGAGTGACCTGGATGTATATCGTAAGCAGCAGTCTTTTTATGCGGGTGGAAGTCTGGAGATGAAACAGAATTTCGACTTGTTTGGAGGTACTTTCTTTTTGGATTCCGACTTGGGGTATATCCGGAATTTTGGTGATAATACCTATAGTCAGTTTACTTCTGTGCCTGTGCGTTTGGGATACAGGCAGAGTTTACTGGGATATAATCCGTTTAAATGGTCGCGCAAGATTGAGCCTCTTAAGTATGAGAAGGTGAAGAAGGAGTTTATTTATAATATGGAGGGGGTAAGCGAACAGGTGACCAACCATTTCTTTGTACTGGCCATGGCTCAGGCGGAATATGATCTGGCAAAAGAGAATGTGGCTAGTACGGATACGTTGTATATTACCGGTAAGAGGCGTCATGAAATTGCTGCAATCAGTCAGGCGGACTTGCTTACGTTACGTCTGGATGCGGTAAATGCGCGCAATACGTTGCAGAATGCCCAGATTGCTTTGCAACGGGCGATGTTCAGTCTGGCTTCTTTTCTTGGTTTTGAGAAGAATACGGAGATACGATTGCGTTTGCCGGGTAAACCTATGCAGGTGAAGGTGTCGGTCGACGAGGCCTTGGTTCTGGCCCGGGAGAATAATCCTTCTTTTCTTTCGCTTCGTCAGCAGGTTCTGGAGGCGGAGCAGGTGTTGGACAAGACGAAAAAAGAGGCGATGTTCAACGCTTCTGTGAGTGCAAGTATTGGTTTTAACCAGGTTTCGGATAAGTTCAACCAGGTGTATCGCGACTTATTGCAACAGGATGTGGTGTCTGTTTCTGTTTCTATTCCTTTGGTGGACTGGGGTGTACGTAAAGGAAAGAAAAACATGGCACAGAATAACCTGAATGTTGTGAAGATCTCTTCCGAACAGGGCTCTCTTTCGTTGGAAGAGGATGTGATTATGACGGTGAGCGACTTTAACACGCAGCAGTCCATGATTGTTAGTGCCGAAGAGGCGCTGGATCTGGCGCAAATGGCTTATGCACAGACACGGCAGCGTTTTATGATCGGAAAGGCTGATATAAATAGTCTTACCTTGTCGCATAACCGCCAGCAGGAGGCGCAGCGTAATTATATTTCGGCTTTGCAGAACTACTGGCTAAGCTATTACAAAATACGGAAGCTTACTTTGCACGACTTTGAGACGGGTGTTTCTTTATCGTCTGAGTTTGATTTTAAACACGGCTTGTAAGAATGAGTAAAGTATCGCCTAAAATATCTTCGTTTACGTTGATCGTTGCTTTCTTGTGCGTGGCTATCGCGGGAATTGCTTTTATTCCGTTGTTGCCCGTCAAGCTGTCTCCATCACGTACATTGCCCAAGTTGGTGGTGTCTTTCCAGATGCCGGGTAATTCGGCCCGTGTAATTGAAATGGAAGTCACCAGTAAACTGGAGGCTATGTTGGCTCGAATAAAAGGAATTAAATCGATTTCATCTACCTCGGGTAACGGATGGGGAAGTATTCAGCTTGATCTGGATAAGCATACGGATGTGGATGTAGCCCGTTTTGAGGCTTCAACCATCGTGCGGCAAAGTTGGTCTCAGTTGCCCGACGGACTTAGTTATCCGGTATTGCAGGTAAGCCGTCCTGACGAAAAAGAGGCCAGGGCGTTTATGAGCTATACCTTGAATGCGGCGGCTACACCTGTTTTTATACAACGTTATGCCGAAGAGCAGATCAAGCCACGTCTGTCTTCTATTAAAGGTATTTACCGTATTGATGTAAAAGGGGCCACTCCCATGGAATGGCGTCTTACGTTTAACAACGATCAGCTTATCTCGCTGGGTATTACGGTGGATAATTTACAGGAGGCGATAAGGCAATACTATAATCAGGAGTTTATAGGAACAGTCAATGTGCAGCTGTCTAAGGGCGAGAAAGAGTGGATACGGCTGGCTTTAGTCTCAGAAGCTCCGGAAAACGGTTTTGATCCTTCGAAGATTAGTGTGAGCACTCCGGATGGGGAGGTGATCAGTCTGGCAAAACTGATCCGTGTTACCCGCCAGGAAGAGATGCCTCAGAGTTATTACCGTATCAATGGGCTGAATTCTATTTACTTATCGATAGTGGCGGACGAGTCTGCCAACCAGTTGCAGCTTGCCAAGCAGGTAAAGGATGAGATCGCCCGGATGGAAGCTGTGTTACCGGCAGGTTATGAGATACACACAAGCTACGATGCCACGGAGTATATTCAGACAGAGCTGGATAAGATTTATGTTCGCAGTGGGTTGACGGTGCTTATTTTGCTATTGTTTGTATTGCTTATTATGCGTAACCTGCGCTATCTGCTGCTTATTGTAGTGAGTCTGACGGTCAACATCCTGATTGCTGTAATCTTATATTATCTTTTAGGTCTGGAAATGCAGCTTTATTCTTTGGCCGGGGTTACTATTTCTCTTAGCCTGATTATTGATAATACAATCGTAATGGCCGATCATATCCGTACGCATCAGAACAGGCTTGCCTTTTTATCGGTGTTGGCCGCTACGCTTACAACCATCGGTTCGCTGGCCATCATTTTTTTCCTGAATGAGGAGATCCGACTGAATCTGCAGGATTTTGCTGCTGTCATTATTGTGAACCTGTTTGTATCGCTGGCCATAGCGTTGTTCTTTGTACCTTCTTTGATGGATAAAATGGGCTTAAACAAGAGTAATGCGAGACGTAATGCTCGTTTCGCTTTTATCCAAAAATGGAAATTAAAGGGAAGTTTATTGTTCAGAAAATATTACGGAGCGCAGATACGCTTCATGTGTCGCTGGAGAGTGGTTGTTTGTTTGTTGTTGATTCTTGCTTTTGGTCTGCCGGTGTTCTTGTTACCCGAAAAGATTGAACCTAAAGATGATTTACCGCTTAAAGGATGGCAAAATAAGTATAACGAAGTTGTGACAAGCTCATTTTATAAAGAATCGGTAAAGCCCATAGTGGAAAAGGTGTTGGGTGGAACATTGAGGTTGTTTGTAGACAAGGTTTATGAAGGAAGCTATTTTACCCGTAGTGAAGAGACTGTGTTGAGTGTTTCTGCTTCTATGCCCAACGGTACCACATTGGCCCAGATGAATAATCTGATGCAACGGATGGAGGCTTATCTGAGTACGTTTACCGAAATTAAACAATTTCAGACGAACGTTTATAGTGCCCGCCAGGCCGGAATCTCTATCTATTTTACAAAAGAGAGCGAACAAAGTGGCTTTCCTTATACCTTGAAGAGTAAAATAATAAGCAAAGCGCTTGAATTGGGTGGAGGCAGCTGGGGTGTTTGGGGATTGCAGGACCAGGGATTTAGCAACGATGTAAGGGAAAATGCCGGGTCGTACAGAATTGAGATGTTGGGATATAATTACGATGAGTTGTATAATTATGCCGAAGCGTTGAAAGACACGTTGCTTACTTACCGCCGTATTAAGGAGGTATTGATAAATGCGCGTTTTTCGTGGTGGAAAGATGATTATAAAGAGTTTTATTTTAACCTGAACAAGGCGCGTATGGCAGAAGAGAATATAATGCCGATGCAACTTTTCCAGATAATGCGTCCTGTTTTTACAAAGGATGAATTTACAGGCAGTGTCTTAGTGGACGGAAGCAAAGAGAATCTGAAATTATCTTCCACTCAGTCGGCTTCATACGATGTATGGGCATTGCAGCACAATGCATTGGAAGCGTCCGACCGAAGTTACAAGATGTCTGATCTGGCGGCAGTCGAAAAAGGCCAGATGCCGCAAGAGGTGGCTAAGGTGGATCAGCAATACCGGTTATGTCTTCAGTATGAATATATCGGGGCGAGCAATCAGGGAAATAAGATACAGGAAAGGGTGCTGAAAGCTTTTAATAAAACCTTACCCATGGGGTACTCGGCCAAATCCGATAATCAGATGTGGACTTGGGGTGAAAAAGACAAAAAGCAATATTTGTTGTTGGCTCTAATTATTGTGATCATCTTTTTTACAACCAGCGTGTTGTTTAATTCACTCAGGTTACCGTTGGCTGTGATTTTTGTAATTCCTATTTCATACATCGGAGTGTTTCTTACCTTTTACTTGTTTAAGCTCAATTTCGATCAGGGAGGTTTTGCCTCTTTCGTCTTGCTTTGCGGTATAACGGTAAATGCCAGTATTTATATCCTGAATGAATTTGATTCGATACGGAAGGATTCTCCTGCTATGCCACCGGTTAAAGCCTATCTGAGAGCTTGGAATCTAAAGATTATTCCTATCTTTCTGACGGTGGTTTCCACTATTTTAGGTTTTATTCCTTTTCTGGTTGGTACGGGAAAAGAGGGATTCTGGTTTCCGTTGGCTGCCGGAACCATTGGTGGACTGGTGATGTCTATTGCTGGAATTTTCTTTTATCTGCCGGTTTTTACCCTGAGCAGGAAGAAATTATAAGGGGCTTTAACAACGTATTGTTGGTTTCGTTTGTTATGCCTATATTTGAAGATTGACAAAACAAACAGAAATATGGAACCTATCACTCATCTGCAGGATAAAAAACGTTTCGAAATAACCGAAGACGGCTATACGGCCTATGTTGCTTACGAGCTATTTGAAGGAGGTATTGATATAACACATACATTGGTACCCAAGCCTTTGGAAGGAAGAGGACTCGCATCTGCTTTAGTGAAGCACGTGCTTGAATATGCCGGTGTTCAGGCTTTAAAAGTGCGTCCCACCTGCCCGTTTGTAAAGGTGTATGTGGAAAGACATCCCCAATACCGTTACCTGATTTTTGAATCCTAATTCTTAATTTAAAACAAGTCAGGGAATCTGAATTCCCGTTATTATATGGATAGTTGGAAAAAAAAGTTTGCCGTTATCTGGAGCGGCCAGTTGTTTTCCATTCTTAGCAGTGCCATTGTTCAGTTTGCCATTGTGTTATGGTTAAGCTTTGAAACAAAATCGGCGGAAGTATTATCTTTTGCCATGATTGCTGCTTTGTTACCTCAAACATTGATAGGCCCTTTCGTAGGGGTGTTTGTGGATCGATGGAGCCGGAAGCGTACCATGATATTAGCCGACACCTTTGTGGCTTTTTGTTCGGCTGTGCTGGCATTGCTCTTTTATTTGGATTGTGTGGAGATATGGCATATCTATGTATTGCTGGCCTTTCGATCGGTCGGCAGTGCTTTTCATAATCCGGCCATGGAGGCCTCTGTTCCGTTGCTGGCTCCAGAATCGGAGTTGCTTCGTGTTTCCGGCATTAATCAGGTAATATATTCTATCTGCAACATAGCCGGTCCCGCTTTGGGGGCTGTGTTTATGACGTCGTTCGACATGACGTATGTTCTTATGTTTGATGTTGCCGGTGCATTGATTGCCTGTACCTCGTTGTTGTTTGTGGTAATTCCTAATCCGGAAAAGAAAGCGGAAGACGAAGATCGTCACGTGTTGCGTGAAATGAAAGAGGGTTTCAATGTGGTATATAGACAACCGGGATTGAAATGGATGATGATGCTTTCTATTATTGTAACTTTCTTTCTGATGCCGGTGGCAACCTTGTTTCCATTGATGACGCTGAATCATTTTAACGGCAATGCTTTTGAAATGAGTCTGGTTGAGGTAATTTGGGGTGTAGGAATGCTTTTGGGTGGAGGTATTCTGAGTGTTTGGAAATTTAAAGGACGGAAAACAATCTTGATTAATGCTTCGTATGTTGTGTTGGGGCTCACGTTTCTGTTTTCTGGAGTGTTACCCCATTCAGGGTTTATTTATTTTGTTATCCTTACCGCCATTGCCGGAGTTTCAGCTCCTTTTTTTCACGGACCGTTTACCTCATTGTTGCAAATTTATATTCATTCGTCTTATCTGGGACGGGTGTTTTCACTGTTAGGTAGTGCTAGTATGTTACCCTCCATGATAGGTTTGGCAGCAACTGGTTATATTGCAGATACTATTGGCGTTGCAAATTCGTTTATAATATCGGGTGCAGTTATCACGCTGGTAGGATTATATTCATTTTTTGTAAAACCGATCCGTTTGCTTGAAGAAGGTACCCGGAATTTGTAAGTTTCTTTAAATTATTATTCAAATGAAAGAACGTATTGCAAAAGTGTTTGAACAAGTGGGCCTTGCTGTCCGCTCCAATCCGGTGGAGCTTATAATCTGCCTCTTTGGTTTTATTATTTGCTGTCTGACTTACGAAAAGGTAATTACGGGGTGGGAGGGACTTCCATACTACCTGCCTGTATTTTTTCTTATCTCCTACACTTTGAACCAGCTTAGTTCCTACAAGTTTGTCAGCTGGATCTATGGTATGTCAGGACTTTTGGTTTTGCCGCTTGTATGGAGTAGTGAACCCCGCGAACCGTGGTTTTATCTAATTTCTTTAGGGGCGGCTTTTGGTATTTACTTTATCAGCAGTGGTCAGCGTGAGAACAGGCCTTTCGTTGAAAGTGTATTGAGGTTTTTGCGTTCGTCTGCTTTTGCGGCGCTGCTTTCATTGGTTAGTTGGATTCTTATTTATTCTGTATACCTTTCCATCCAGTATATTTTTGAAATTTGGAAGGACAGCAACAACCGGATGGAATTTTATCTGCTGCACTTTGTCTACTTGTTGCTGTTTCCTTTGTTTTTCCTTTATTTTCATCAGGACAAGCGAGATTTATTTACGAACAACAAAGTGACCGATCTGTTGTTTAATTATGTTTTGTCGCCTGTATTGTTGGTGTATACAGCTATCCTCTATATCTATTTTGTGAAGATAGTAGTTCTTTGGTCGCTGCCAAAGGGGGGAGTGGCTCTCATAGTAATTTTCTTTTCTATCGCTTTATTTGTGTTGAAAGGATGTATTCCTTTCGTGCGTAAAAGCTATTATGCATGGTTTTACAACCGTGCAAGTTGGATTGTATTACCGGCCCTGGTTATGTTTTGGATAGGTACTGTATATCGTATTTCGCAATATGGTTTTACCGAAGACAGGGTATATCTTGTGGTGACAGGGGTGGTTATCTCATTCACAGCTTTGTTGTTTTTTACGCAGAAATGGGGGCGATACCTGTATGTGGTAACTTTAATAGTCGTTTTATTTAGCACCTTTACCTATATACCGGGAATTACTGCTAAAGATATTGAAGTATTTTCGCAGAAAGATCGTGTTCAGAATGAAGTTCCTGAAGTAAAATTACCGGATAATGTATTTTTGAAATGGGATGAAACGCTTCCAACAGATAGTTTCCGTACGGTGGATATTGTAAATACCGTGCATATGGATTATCCAAAAGACTACGAAATTGACTCAACCCGGGTAAATTTAAATTTCGATTTAGATTCCATTTCACTTTTTGATAAAGACAAGATGTTGTTGTTTAGTATGCCAACGCGGGATTTTCTTAATAAGCAACTGATGAAGTGCGGTCTTACTCATAATGACACGATAGATGCAAAGGTTGGGAAAGGGTTGCTTAAAGTTGAACTGGATTCGATGGTTATGATACTTGATAACATGGTGCTAAGCCGGGATTCTCTGTATCGGATTGAGAATATAGAAGGTGGCTTATTGTTGAAGAAATAAGGATGAGGCAGATATAAAAATATACCCCGAAAGTTTTAGATATCTTTCGGGGTATGTTTTTTATTGCAGCAACTGCATTAACTTATCAAGTTTCGGAGCCATGATAATTTCAGTACGGCGGTTTTTGGAGCGACCATCGGCAGTTTCGTTGGAGGCAACCGGCATAAATTCGCCACGACCGGATGGCTGAATCTGAAGCGAGCTTACACCGTAGTCTTTAGTCAGAATACGTACCACCGAGGTGGCGCGGATCACACTTAGATCCCAGTTGTCTTTAAACTGAACTGTATTGATGGGCTTGTTGTCGGTATGCCCTTCAATAAATACATCAATGTCGTTTTGTTTATTCAGGACATCGGCTAACTTGGCCAACGCCTCTTTACCACGTTTATCGACTTTGGCGCTTCCCGATTCAAACAAAAGTTTGTCCGACATGGCTACATATACTTTGCCATTCTTTTGTGTTACACTCAGTTCGTCGCTGCTAAAGCCAAGTAAAGCATCTTGTACGCTGCCTAAGAGTGCCTTAACTTTGTTGTTTTGCGCATTTATCATATCCTGCAGTTCATTGATAGTCTTCTCCCGATCGCCCAGTTCATTCATTTTCTGCTGCAAAAGACTGTTCAACTTTTCCTGTTCGGAAAGATTGGTATTCAGCATGGTCTGATAGTTGCGTACGGTTCTGCCTAATTCTGTTGTGTCTCGTAGCAGATCTGCAATACGGGCCGTCTGGCGATCTGCTTCATCCTTGCAGTT
Source organism: Macellibacteroides sp. (assembly GCF_050251695.1). NCBI lineage: Bacteria > Pseudomonadati > Bacteroidota > Bacteroidia > Bacteroidales > Porphyromonadaceae > Macellibacteroides > Macellibacteroides sp. Next base: position 12,499 of record NZ_JBFWMI010000047.1, on the reverse strand, counting down.
TACTAATTCTTCTTTTAATGCGTCACCACGTCCTACGGCTTCCAACCTTCCGTTTTCGGCAATCATATACTTCTTTTTTGTAACACACGAAGTGCAGACTAACAGCGCACAAGCTGCCACATAAACGATATTCTTCATTGTAGATTCAATTTAGTTTACGCAAAAATAGTAATTTATTCGTTCCTAATTTTATAAATCCTCCAGGAATAGCCATAGATAGGATATTTTTGGTTACGTTTGCATACAGTTCCAATTTGTATTCTATGGGAAAAGTACTGATTATTGATGATGAAAAACAGTTGCTGCGCTTACTTTCGCGTATGATTGGGTTAGAAGGCTATACTGTTTATGAAGCCGAATCTTGTAAAGCTGGTTTAAAGTTATTGGCTTTGCATAAACCGGAAGTGGTTTTATGTGATGTCCGTTTGCCCGATGGAAGTGGAGTTGAACTTGTGAAAGATATCAAAAAGCTATATCCTTGTACCGAAGTTGTATTGCTCACTGCTTATGGAAATATAAGCGATGGTGTTTTGGCGATAAAGAACGGTGCATTCGATTATATAACTAAGGGAGATGATAACCCTAAAATAATTCCTTTGATTGCGAAAGCAATGGAAAGTGCAGTCCGCTTATATAATGAAAAAAACTGCCAGCTTACAGATGATGGCAAACATTATACATTTGAAGGTATTGTAGGTAATTCTCCTGCTATTCAGGATGCTATCTCGTTGGCTAAAAAGGTGTCGCAGACGGATGTGCCTGTATTACTTACCGGTGAAACGGGCACAGGTAAAGAGGTGTTTGCTCAGTCCATCCACCAAAACAGTAAACGAGGAAGACAGCCGTTTTTGGCAATCAACTGTTCTGCTTTTAGTAGGGAGCTGCTTGAAAGTGAAATGTTTGGATTTAAGGCAGGTGCATTTACCGGAGCAGCAAAGGACAAACAGGGCATTTTTGAGGCATCGGACCGTGGTACAATCTTCCTGGACGAGATTGGTGAAATGCCAATTGATTTGCAAGCAAAATTATTACGTGTTTTAGAGTGCGGTGAATTTATTAAGATTGGAGAATCGGTTCCCTCCAAGGTAAATGTTCGGATTATTGCAGCTACTAACCGGGATTTAAAAAAAGAGATTGCCGCAGGTAATTTTAGAGAAGACCTATTTTACAGACTTTCTGTATTTCAAATTCATTTACCATCTTTAAGAGAACGAACAGAAGATATTGAATTGTATGTACACTCTTTTGTTACTATTTTATCTGCCAAAATGGGAAAAGAGATTCCGTCTATCGCCCCCGGATTTATTAAGGTACTCAAGAAGCAACCCTGGAAGGGGAACGTGCGTGAGCTGAGAAATGTTATTGAAAGAAGCTTGATTCTCACAGATGGAGAGCTTCTTACCGAAGAAGTGCTTCCTCCCGGAATGTTACATCCGGAAGATATGGAGGCTTATTGTGGTTTCGATTTGAGCGGGGTCGAGAAAACGCATATAAGGAAGGTCCTTCAATATACGCACGGAAATAAAACAGAAACGTCTCGTTTGTTAGGTATTGGGCTGACTACGCTATATAGGAAAATAGAAGAATACGGATTGTAATTTTAAGTTCTGGTACGTCATTATAAAAAGCAACCCTTCCATTTTGGAAGGGTTGCTTTTTATATAATATAGCTGTATTATATATATTAATTTGTTTATCAGTGTTTTAAATGCATATTTGATTTTTTGGCACGTATTTGGATTATATGTCTGTGAAATAAAAAAACAGAGTGTATATAATTAAAGACGGAAAGATGTATGTATAGTGTATTATTGATTTTATGTATGGGAATTGCAGTGTATTTAATGTATGTGTTAATTAATCCGGAAAAGTTTTAGGACTAATAAATATAAATACTCATGAATAGAGAATTGATGACCGGATTAATCCCGCTTTTTGCCGTTATTATTGCAAGCTATCCCTTAGGAAGACATTTGGCCAATGTTTACAAGGGAGAGAAAAATTGGATGAGCTTTATGAGTCCGATCGAACGTTTCATTTACAAATTGGCTGGCATTGACCCAAAGGAAGAGATGACATGGAAGCATTTTTTGCGTTCATTGCTTATCTGTAACCTATTCTGGTTTTTCTGGGGAATTTTACTGCTACTTATTCAGGGAATACTTCCCCTTAATCCCGATGGTAATTCCGGTCAGTCGTTGCATCTGGCATTGAATACCTGTGTTAGCTTTCTTGTCAATGCAAACTTACAACATTATAGTGGAGAATCGGGAGTTACGTACTTCTCTCAGCTTTTCGTAATTATGTTGTTTCAATTCCTGGCTGCAGCAACCGGTATGGCTGCAATGGCAGGAATAATGAAAGCAATGCTGACCAAATGTGGTAAAACAATCGGAAATTTCTGGGTTTATTTAGTTTCAAGTATTACCAGGGTATTATTGCCGCTTGCATTGATTATGGCTTGTTTCCTGATTCTGGATGGAGTACCGATGACATTTGAAGGGAAAAAGGAGGTAACTACCTTGGAAGGAAATAAGCAGTATATATCTCAAGGGCCTGTTGCAGCCATAGTTGCGATAAAACAACTCGGAACAAATGGAGGTGGCTTTTACGGTGCAAATGCAGCACACCCTCTTGAGAATCCTACATTTCTTAGCAATACAGTAAGCTGTATGTCTATGTTGCTACTTCCCATGTCGTTTGTATTTGCTTTGGGGTTTTATTTAAAGAAAAAGAAGTTTGCTTTTAGTGTTTTTACTGTAATGTTGGTTGCTCTGATTATTGGTATCGCTGTAACTGTATCAACCGAACGTTTGGGTAATCCTAACATCAGCTTCATGGGAATTGATCAGTCGGGAGGAGCGATGGAGGGTAAAGAGTCGCGCTTCGGAGCTTCTGCAACCGCACAATGGAGTGCGATAACGACAGCTACTTCTAATGGATCTGTCAACGGAATGCATGATAGTATGATGCCGCTTAGTGGATTGGTAACATTGCTTAATATGCAAGTGAACAGCTGGTTCGGAGGCGTTGGTGTAGGTTTTATGAACTATTATGTATTTATTATTATTGCGGTGTTTATTAGTGGTTTAATGGTGGGACGCACTCCCGAATTCCTGGGTAAGAAAATAGAAGCGAAAGAGATGAAAATAGCAATTATGCTCGCACTTCTTCATCCGTTCCTTATTCTTACAAGTGTAGCTGTTACTTCATGGATGATTGTCAGAAATCCCGAACTATCAGCGCAATGGCTTGCCAATCCTTCGTTTCATGGTTTTACAGAAATACTGTACGAATATACCTCAAGCGCAGCCAACAACGGATCAGGCTTTGAAGGTCTTAAAGATTCATCCATTTATTGGAACATCAGTTGTGCGATTGTGCTAGCTGCAAGCCGGTTTCTTTCTATAGGCGGACAGATTGCAATTGCAGGATTATTGGCTGGAAAGCAGTTTATTCCTGAAAGTGTGGGTAC
>NZ_JBFWMI010000047.1:0-8924 GCF_050251695.1 Macellibacteroides sp. | reverse complement strand
ATATGATTCCTGCTGATGGCGAAATTGTGGATGGCCTTGCTTCGATTGATGAAAGCGCCATAACAGGCGAAAGTGCTCCTGTTATCAGAGAAGCAGGGGGCGACAAGTCTTCTGTTACCGGAGGGACAAAAGTATTATCAGATAGAATTACAGTTAAGGTTAGTACGCAACCAGGTGAGAGCTTTCTGGATAAAATGATTGCGTTGGTGGAAGGAGCGTCACGTAAAAAAACTCCCAATGAGATAGCGCTGACCATTCTTTTATCTGGATTTACACTCGTTTTTGTTATTGTGTGCACAACCCTAAAGCCTATCGCGGATTTTATGCATAGCCCGATTGCCTTATCTTCATTTATAGCCTTATTTGTCTGCTTGATTCCTACAACGATAGGCGGACTTCTCTCGGCTATCGGGATTGCTGGGATGGACCGGGCGTTAAGAGCCAATGTAATTACCAAATCCGGTAAAGCTGTCGAGACAGCCGGAGATGTGGATACATTGTTGTTGGATAAAACAGGTACCATTACGATAGGAAACAGAAAGGCCACCCGATTTTATGCAATTGGAGGAAACGGTGAAAAGGAATTTGTAAAAACCTGCGTCATGGCCTCTCTATCTGACACAACTCCAGAGGGAAAATCAATTGTTTCTTTAGGCGAGAGTTTGGGTTGTATTGGCGGACATACAGGATCTATTTTACGTATGGTACCTTTCACTGCCGAAACCAAATGTTCCGGGATAGACTTGTCTGACGGTCGTAGAATTCGTAAAGGGGCATTTGAGGTTATGCGTAAACGGTGTGAAGCAGCAGGGAATACTTACCCTGATGAAGCCGAAGTACTTGTACGTTCCATTTCTGAGAACGGAGGAACTCCTCTTGTGGTCAGCGAAAACGACATAATCATCGGTGTAATAGAACTTCAGGATATCATTAAGCCCGGAATACAAGAGCGATTCCAACGTTTGCGGAAAATGGGAGTTAAAACAGTAATGGTTACAGGAGACAATCCCCTTACTGCCAAATATATTGCCAATAAAGCCGGTGTAGATGATTATATCGCTGAAGCGAAACCTGAAGATAAAATGGAGTATATCCGTAAGGAACAGGAGGCTGGCAAGTTGGTTGCCATGATGGGAGATGGTACCAATGATGCTCCTGCGCTTGCTCAGGCGAATGTAGGTGTTGCTATGAATAGTGGAACGCAGGCAGCAAAAGAAGCTGGCAATATGGTTGACCTGGATAACGATCCAACGAAACTGATCGAAATTGTTGAAATTGGAAAACAGTTGTTAATGACCCGCGGTACACTTACAACATTTAGTATTGCAAACGATGTGGCAAAATATTTTGCCATTGTTCCTGCTTTGTTTATGGCATCAATTCCGGCATTGGAAAGTTTAAATATTATGAAGTTACATTCACCGGAAAGTGCAATTCTGAGTGCGGTTATTTTTAATGCAATTATTATTCCGATACTTATTCCGCTTGCATTGAAAGGGGTTGCCTATAAACCCATAGGGGCTTCTGCATTATTACGCAGGAATCTGCTTATCTACGGGGGAGGTGGAATGCTGGCCCCATTTGCAGGAATCAAATTGATTGATTTAATGGTTGGTATGTTTTTTTAATATTAATAGAGTATGAAGACTGATTTAATTAAAGCATTTAAACTAACATTGGCTTTTTGCTTGTTGTTAAGTGTTGGATATATAGGCGTTTTATGGATGTTTGCCAAATTAGAAGGTCCTGCCAATGGATCTGTTGAAATGTTATCGGTGAAAAATCGTGAAGTCGGAGCTGTTTTGGTTGGGCAGGAATTTACCCGGAACGATTTGTTCTGGGGCAGACCTTCGGCGGTAGATTACAAGGCAGACGGATCCGGTGGTAGTAATTATGGTCCCGATAATTCAGAATACCTTGCAATTGTGAAAAAACGTATTGATAAATTTTTGATGGCACATCCATATCTTAAAAGAGAAGAAGTCCCGGCCGAACTTGTTACTGCCAGTGGAAGCGGTCTGGATCCACATATTCCTGTAAAAGCGGCTTATGTACAGATAGAGAGAGTTGCTGATGCAAGACATTTGTCGGTTACCTCTTTACGTGCATTGGTAGATGAACTTGCCGAAAAACCAATAGGAGGACCATCCGTAGTGAATGTACTTAAATTAAATGTGAATTTGATTAAAATAACGGAATAACATCCTTACATTCGTGTTTGGAAGCATATTCAAAATATTATGGCGAATGGATAGAGAGCAAAATATTGAACGGTTTGTCAATCTTCTGAAAAGATCCCGCCGGGGAAATCTTAAGATTTATATCGGGATGATCGCGGGTGTAGGCAAATCATACAGAATGCTTCAAGATGCACATGAATTGATTCGTAATGGAATTGATGTGCAGATTGGTTTTATAGAAACGCATGAACGTCCGGAGACGGCGGCCTTGATAGAGGGACTTACCGTAATTCCTAGGAAAAAGCTTTTCTATAAGGGCAAAGAGTTGGAAGAGATGGATTTACAATCTATTTTAACCATTCATCCCGAAGTTGTCATAGTCGATGAATTGGCACATACCAATGTTGAAGGTAGCATCCATTCCAAACGTTGGCAGGACGTTCTCGATATATTGGATGCAGGTATTAGTGTAATAACTGCAGTTAATATACAGCATCTGGAAGGTATCAGCGAGATTGTAAGTGATATTGCCGGATTTGAAATAAAAGAACGTGTGCCAGACAGTCTTTTGGCTGATGCCGATGAGGTAGTAAATATTGATCTTACTGCAGATGAACTTCTTACCCGGCTTAAGAGTGGAAAGATATATAAACAGGATAAGATACATCATGCACTGTCTAATTTCTTCAAACCGGAAACGATTCTACAACTAAGGGAACTTGCTCTTAAAGAGGTGGCGCTTCGGGTGGAAAAGAAAGTTATCAGTACCATTCCGGTAAACAGCGGAATCAGGCACGAGAAATTTCTGGCCTGCATAAGTAGTCATGAGAAAACTCCGCGTAAGGTTATACATAAGGTTGCCAGATTAGCCACTCGTTTTAATGCCTCTTTTGTGGTATTGTATGTACAGACACCGAAAGAGCATCCGGATAAGATTCCATTAGCGAATCAACGGTATCTATCCAACCATTTTAAGTTGGCAACCGAATTAGGAGGAGAGGTGATTCAAATCAAGTCGTCTCATGTAAGTAAAGGAATAATAAAAGCTTGTGAAGAAAATCAGATTACCACGGTTTGCATTGGAAAACCGGAATTGGGTTTTATTTCTTTGCTATATTCACTGTTTATATACAGATGGTTCGTTAATAGGCTTTATAAATTTAACATTGATCTAATTGTTTTGACATGAATATTAAAAATAAGCTATTTTTAGGTATAGGTCTTCTTGTGGCAATGATTGTAATGCTGGTAGTGCTTTCAATCGTAAATCTGCAGGTGCTTACTGCTACAGAACCTGATAGTCCGGCAGCAGTCCCGGCATTGCACCGGGCATTGGTCTGGATTTCTATTTTTGGCGCAGCCTGTATATGTATCGGTGTTGTAATGTTGGCGGTGCTACCAGGTTCAATTAATAAGCCCATAAAGACTTTAGTTAATGGGATCATGGAAATAGCAGATCATAATTATAACAAAAGACTTGACTTAGGAAAGTACGAAGAATTTGCAGAGGTTTCCGATTCATTCAACAGAATGGCCGAGCGATTGGCTGAATATCAGAAAAGTGCTTTAACTGATATTATACAGGAGAAGAAATACAGCGAAGCTATTGTAAATAGTATAAAAGAGCCGATACTTGGCCTGGATAAAGAGCGAAGGGTTTTATTTGTCAACGACGGGGCACTTACTGTTTTAAATCTGAAGAGGGAACAGATTATCGGTGAGTCTGCTTACGACCTGGCATTGAAAAACGATTTGCTTCGCCGGTTGATTCGTGAACTAGGACAGGTAGATGGCAATAAGGACCCACTAAAAATCTATGCAGATAACAAGGAAAGCTTCTTTCAGGTTAAGTATATACCAATTTATATGGTGCCCACCGGCGAAAAAGAACAACATTATATTGGCGATGTAATTTCTTTGCAAAATATAACTGAGTTTAAAGAACTTGATTCAGCTAAGACTACTTTTATCTCAACTATCAGTCATGAGCTAAAAACACCCATCTCTTCCATTATGATGAGCCTTAAGCTACTGGAAGACTCAAGGATTGGATCAATGAACGACGAACAGCAAATGCTATCCAAAAGTATAAAGGAAAGTACAGATCGCCTGTTGGAAATTACTGGAGAACTACTTAAGATGACACAAGTGGAAACAGGTAAATTGCAACTAAATCCTAAAATAACTAAACCTATCGAGCTGATTGATTATGCAGTAAAAGCAAACAGAGTTCAAGCCGAGAGATTTAATTGTCATATTGAGGTCGAATATCCCGAAAAGATTTCGAAGTTATTTGTAGATAGTGAAAAGATTGCCTGGGTGATTACGAATCTGCTTTCTAATGCGATTCATTATACAAAGGAAAATGGCCGGATTATAATCGGTGCCCGTCAGAAAGACAAAGTTGTTGAATTGTTTGTGCAGGATTTTGGAAAAGGAATTGATCCAAGATATCATCAAAGTATCTTTGACAGATATTTCCGGGTACCCGGAACCAAGGTACAAGGAAGTGGTCTGGGACTAGCAATAAGTAAGGACTTTGTCGAAGCTCACGGTGGTACCATAAAAGTAGATAGTGAGCTGGGTAAGGGAAGTCTTTTTACAATACAGTTTCAGGTTTAACTTTATATCGTTGCCTTCTAATTTATAGCTTTAAATGGTAAATTCGGCATCATGCGTTTGAAAATAAAAGGGTATTGCTTATGTTCAAAACAATACCCTTCCTTTTTTGTATGTAACCTTATTTCTTATCTTTCAGCAAATCGCGGATTTCAGTCAGCAAAACAATGTCTGCAGGAGGAGCGGCAGGGGCAGCAGGAGCAGCCTCTTCTTTTCTTTTTAATTTATTCATCGCTTGGATCATCATAAATATAGCAAATGCTATAATCAGAAAGTCGACCGTAACCTGAATGAAGTTACCGTAATTAAGTGTAGAAGCCGGCGTAACAACCTGGCCGGCAGAATCAAGCACGGCATCTTTCAATGTAATCTTGAGGTCAACGAAGCTGGCTCCGCCAAAGAAGAATCCGATTACAGGCATGAGGATGTCCGAAACAACAGATGTAACAATCTTACCAAATGCAGCACCAATAATGATACCGACTGCCATGTCAACCACATTACCGCGCATGGCAAAGGCTTTGAATTCCTGAATTAATTTCATTTGTGCATTGTTTTGAATGAATACTAAGTGAATTATATCAAAAAAGCCTCCGGATGTACAATCCAGAGGCTTTAAATTTTCCTTTTATTACTGATTTGTACTACGCAAATCTAATAAAAAAATTGTGAAATATTACAAAATCCATTCTTTAATATCTTCTTCAGGAGTACGGATACTGCTGATACCGAAGTTTTCTACCAATACATTGGCTACGTTTGGAGAAAGGAATGCAGGCAACGTTGGTCCCAGATGGATATTTTTAACACCAAGGCTTAACAGAGCCAATAAAACAATAACTGCTTTTTGTTCGTACCATGCGATGTTATATACAATAGGCAACTCATTGATGTCCTGTAGCTCGAATACCTCTTTAAGTTTCAAGGCGATCAGTGCTAACGAGTAGCTGTCGTTACATTGTCCGGCATCAAGTACACGGGGAATTCCATTAATATCTCCCAGAGGAAGTTTGTTGTAACGGTATTTAGCGCAACCGGCAGTAAGGATTACATTATCTTTTGGCAACTGAGTGGCAAAGTCTGAATAATAATCGCGGGTTTTCATTCTACCGTCGCAACCGGCCATTACTACAAACTTCTTGATAGCACCTGATTTTACGGCATCTACAACCTGACCGGCCAATTGCATAACCTGGTTATGGGCGAATCCTCCGATAATTTCACCATGTTCTATTTCTGTAGGTGCAGCACACTTTTTGGCCACCTCTATAATTTCACTGAAGTCTTTTGTTCCACCTTCTTTGCGAGCCGGAACATGCTTAAAGCCAGGATAGCCAGCAGCGTTGGTAGTGTAAACCTTATCTTTGTATGAAGCACCAGACAATGGAGGAACAATACAGTTTGTAGTGAATAGGATAGGACCGTTGAACGATTCGAACTCTTCACGTTGTTTCCACCATGCGTTACCATAGTTACCTACAAAATGTTTGTATTTTTTGAAAGCAGGATAATAGTTGGCAGGAAGCATTTCACTGTGAGTATACACATCCACTCCTGTACCTTCGGTTTGGGCCAATAGTTCTTCCATATCCTTCAGGTCGTGACCGCTGATTAGGATACCCGGGTTCTTGCCTACACCTATATTTACTTTGGTAACTTCAGGATTTCCATAGCTGGTAGTATTGGCTTTATCAAGCAGAGCCATGGTCTTCACACCAAAACTTCCGGTTTCAAGTACAAGAGCAGTCAGCTCGTCGGCACTGATGTCTGTACGTGTAGTGGCAGCCAATGCATGTTGGATAAATGCATAAATATCTTCCTCTTCAAATCCAAGTTTGGAAGCATGTTCGGCATAAGCAGCCATTCCCTTAAGTCCGTAAATAACAAGCTCTTTTAAAGATCTTACGTCTTCATTGCTTTCACGTAGTACACCTACAGAGGCAGATTTGCTTTCGTATTCGCTTTCGTTTCCGTTCCAGCTTAACTCTTCCAGCTTAGGAAGGGCGATGCCGGCAGCAACTGCTTTTCCAATTAAATCGTTACGTAGTTTCAATCCTTCGGTAACTCTTGCGGAAATACTATTTACGTCGAAGTTTGCATTGGTGATCGTAGAGAAAAGTCCCTCTGTGATAAAATGGTTGGCTGTGGTTGCCGGTGTTCCGTTTGCACGCAGTTTTTCGGCTACTACGGCAATACCTTTCATAACGAACATCAACAGGTCCATACGGTTGGCAGTAACATCGTCTTTACCACAAACACCTTTAATTGTACAACCTATTCCTTTGGATGCTTCCTGACATTGATAACAAAACATTTTGTCCATATTGCTTAAATTTTAGTCCCCTTTCGGGAGTATTATATTTTTATTGATAAATTACGGTTGTTGACTGATCAAATCCATTCTTCACGCAGAACTTGTCCTTGAACACTTACCTGAATCAACTTAACGGGGACTTTCCGGATGGCAGAGGCGGTAGCCTCTTTGGCAATTTGGAGTAATCCGCTGCAGCAGGGAACCTCCATAATCATAACCGTGAGAGTGTTCAGATAGTTGTCGTCAATCATGTTAATTAACTTGTTTATGTAGATTTCGCGACCTTGATCCAGCTTCGGACAAGCAATAGCCAGCTTCTTACCTTTCAGATATTTGCTGTGGAAATCACCTACAGAAAAAGCCGTGCAATCGGCAGCCAGCAGCAAGTCTGATCCTCTTAAGTAAGGGGCCGAAGGAGATAACAGATGAAGTTGAACCGGCCATTGTTGTAACTCGGAAGAGCCGGATACCATTGATGTTCCTGCCGGTTTCTCAAAACTACGGGCCATGCTTCCCGGACAACCCTGATGAATAGGGGCGAAGTGTACTTCCGGGGCTTTCTTTTTCCCGGAAACATGAGCTTCAACTGCTGCTTCATCGAAAGCTTCAGCCTCTCTTTCTTCTAAAGTTAAGGCTCCGGTTGGGCAGTCTCCGATACAAGCACCCAGTCCGTCGCAGAATACTTCGTTTACCAATTTTGCTTTTCCGTCGATAATCTGCAGAGCTCCTTCATGGCAACCCGTTACACATTCGCCGCAACCGTTACATAATTCTTCGTCTATTTTAATAATTGTCCGTTTCATCTATTGTTTCATTTTGTACGGCAAAGGTAAGGTGCACACTTCACCCGAAAAGTACCATATGTTACAATCAGAAAAAAAGTTTTATATTTATGCCCAGAACGATTCAATAATCAGTAATCGAAGTTTCATTAATATATACAGTTCCCGAAATTTGTTTAATCATAAGTTATAAACATGTTTGATATAATATGTAAATCACCCTTGTTTAGAGGTGTTTCTTCACAAATTATCGCTTCCGAGCTCGAATCCATTCCTTATCGGGTCGAATCTTATAAAGCGAAGGACCTGGTGGCTATGCAAGGAAATGCATGTAATCATTTGATGATCGTAATTAAAGGGCTTTTACAAGGTCAGATGGTAAATGATGCCGGGAAACTGGTTGTTATCGAGGAGCTGGCCCCTCCTCAGCTTTTGGCTCCTGCATTTTTGTTTGCACCTAAAAACGATTTACCGGTAAATATCATAGCGGTTGAGGACTCTGAGGTATTATTTATCTCACGGAATGATTTTACAACCTGGATGCAGAAAGATGCGCAAGTACTGCAAAACTTCTTGATGCTTATCTCTGGAAGAAGCCGTTTTCTAAGTGATAAGATAATGTTCCTTTCGCTGAAAAATATAAAGAATAAGGTGGCCGAGTACCTGTTAGGAAAGCTTACAGACGATAAATGCAGTGTAATTCAACTAACCGAAACGCAACAGGATATAGCCGACTTCTTTGGTGTAACTCGACCTTCTTTGGCACGGGCTTTAGCCGAAATGGAGCAGGAAGGTATTATTTCTATCGACCGAAAGACCATCGTAATCCATAAACGTTCGGTTTTACAACAGCTTTCGCAGTAAAATAGGGTGTGATTATTCCCATAAGAGAAATAAAGGAGTCTTATGCGAAAAATTGCAGGTACATTTTCTTTAAAAAGTATATACTTTTTGATCAAAATGTTCTGACTTTTAAAGTGAAAAGTCCTTACGATTTTCAGGGAATCATCTATGTTGTTCTTGATTCGA
>NZ_JBFWMI010000046.1:0-26685 GCF_050251695.1 Macellibacteroides sp. | reverse complement strand
TTCATGTAGATTTAGGTGTATTTGTACGCATGGCATTCTTCTCCGGCGTAGCAAGCGTCGCAGCTTTTCTGGTTTTCCGTCCCTACCGGGGGGTGGTTCGCCATTCTACGCTGCAGGAGTTGTGGCGTCTGGGGTCGGCTTCCTTCGTGAAGTCGGTTTTGCTTATCATCCTGATCTACTTTTTCGGGGATCCCAAGCCTATCAAATTCTTGATTCTCTGCTTCTTTATTGATTCGCTGGCTACCGGAGGTTTGATGCTGTCGCTGCGGGTGATCCTGATAAACTTGTATAATTTCATTCTTTCCACCAACAATAAGCAGCAACGGAATTTGCTTATTTATGGCACCACCCCTCAGAGCATATCGTCTGTATACCTGAACACCCAGGCTTACCTTAACATGTATAAGGTAATGGGGTATATTATTTATGGTTCAAAAGGGAAACAGATGAGCATCGGTGGACTGCCGGTTTATTATGTGGAAGACAAGACCGGGCTTGCCAGCCTGATTAAAAGAAATAACCTGGACGGGATATTGTTTACCAATCCCAAAGAGGCCAAAGAGGAACAAAACCGTTTGATCCGTCACTGCGAGAAGCTGAACCTGCGTACGTTGGTGATGCCTCCCATGGAGGATTTGGTGGATGGCGGCGTTAAACGGCCCATCCGTCCGGTTCGTATCGAGGACTTACTGGGCCGCGACGAGATTAAGATCAACCTGCAGGAGATTGCCGATAGTCTGGAGGGCAAAGTGGTACTGGTGTCTGGTGCGGCGGGCTCCATCGGGAGCGAGATATGCCGGCAGCTGGCACGCTTCCGCATCCGCAAGCTGGTGTTGTTTGACTCGGCGGAGACGCCCATGCATAACTTACGTCTTGAATTGGAAGAGAAGTTTCCGGAACTAGAATTCACACCGGTAATTGGAGATGTTCGCAGCGAGTCCAGAGTGGATGCAGTCTTTGAAAGTTATCTTCCACAGGTTGTTTTCCATGCTGCAGCCTATAAACATGTACCCTTGATGGAGAGCAATCCCTGCGAGGCCATACGGGTGAACGTGCGGGGCACGCGCAACATGGCGGACCATGCCGTGAAGTACGGGGTGGAGCGGTTTGTGATGGTATCGACGGACAAGGCCGTGAATCCCACCAATGTGATGGGCTGCAGCAAGCGGTTGGCCGAAATATATGTGCAGAGTCTGGCTACGGCCATCAAGAACGGTACCCATCCGGGTGTAACGAAGTTTATCACCACGCGCTTTGGCAATGTGCTGGGGAGCAACGGTTCGGTGATTCCGCGCTTCCGCGAACAGATTGAGAAGGGTGGACCTATTACTGTGACCCATCCGGACATCATACGCTACTTTATGACCATCCCCGAGGCGTGCCGGCTGGTGCTGGAAGCGGGTACCATGGGCAAGGGTGGCGAGATCTTTATCTTTGAAATGGGCGAACCTGTAAAGATAGCCGACCTGGCCCGACGGATGATCGAACTGGCCGGCTTCGAGCCCGATGTGGATATACAGATTTCTTATACAGGTCTGCGTCCCGGCGAAAAATTATACGAAGAACTATTAAGTAACGAAGAGAATACCCTCCCTACCCCACACGAAAAAATCAGGGTAGCCAAAGTACGTGAGTATAACTACCAGGAGATTGAACCCCGGATTGATTCGTTAACGCAAGTGGCCCGTCAAGGCCTGGTGCTTGATACGGTACTCCGGATGAAACAGATCGTTCCGGAGTTTATCAGTCAGAATTCCGAATTCGAAAAGCTGGATTTACAACAGCAGGGGGGGGCAATAACATGTTGAAGAACATAAAAAAAATGTTTGTAAATATTAAATTGTTTCATACATTTGGGGCATAGAAAAACAGTAACACAATAAGTGTTATTTTTTTATAGTTAAGGTTTTGGTTATAAAGAGCATCCGGTTCGTGAGAATCGGATGCTTTGCGTTTATAGAGTATTTAATAAAGAAAAAGGCAGTTCGGTTTGAACTGCCTTTTTCTTTATAGAATGAAATATGCTTTTAAGCTTTCTTGGATTTTCCGTAACCGTACTTCTGACTGTAACCGTAGCGGTACGAGTACTTGTAGCCATATTTGTAACTGCCGTACTTACCCTGGGGTGTGGTGGCATTGAGCACCACGGTGACTCCGGCAAGGCGGTTGTCTCGCTTGATGCTGTTTACAAAGTTTACGGCATCTTTCTGCGTTACACGTTCGCGCATTACATACAAGGTAACATCGGCCACGCGGTTGAGCATGAAGGAGTCTGATACCACTCCTACCGGCGCAGAGTCGATGATGATATAATCGTACTCTTCACGTAGTCCGTCAAACAGGTCGTTCAATGTTTGCTTGGATAGCAATTCATTGGGATTGGGGGGAACCGGACCAGCCTGCATGATGTGGAAGTTTGGGTACAATACTTCTGTAACTTCGTCCACTCCATGAGCCATACCCGCCAGGTAGGTTGAGAAACCGATATTCACCTTGGGGATACCTAAATCGTGAGATAGCTTAGGGTTGCGGATATCGCCTCCGATAAGCAGCACCTTTTTATCCATCAACGAGAGGCTGCGCGCCAGATTGATACTGATAAAGGTCTTTCCTTCGCCGGGTACCGTAGAGGTGACCATCACCACCTTCTTATTGGGCTCGTTAAGCATAAACAGCAGGTTGTTACGCAGGGTACGGAAGAGTTCGGTAACGGGACTGTCGTCGTTGGCCTGTACCACCAGGGCTGTTTCCATAGGAGTGGTGATTGCCTGGATATCGCCAATCACATCAATATCTTTAAGCGGTGCCAGGTCGTCCATACTCTCGATGGAAGTATGGAAGAGGTCGCGTACGAAGATGGCTCCCACCGGAAGGACACAGCCTACCAAAAAGAAGGCCAGAAGGATAACGGCCCGCTTGGGGGCTACAGGAGCATCGCTGGAATAGGGCTCCGACACGATTTTGGCCTTGGGTGCCACAGCTGCCTGGGTAAGGGCGGTCTCTTCGCGTTTTTGAAGGAGGAATACAAAGAGGTTGTTCTTAACCTCCTGCTGACGCAGAATGTCTTTATATTCGCGCTCCACCGCCGGGATATCCTGGATACGGGCGTTGGTTACGGTATTCTGTCTGTTGAGGTCGCGCAGCGCAATTTCGGAGGCGTGGCGCACGTTGGCCAACGAAGACTGGATGCTCTGACGCATACCTGACACCTGTTGCTTCATCTGAATCAATGCAGGGTTGCTTTCGGACGAAGAAGACTCGAGCCGCTCTTTCATGAGCAGCAGCTGGTTGTATTCGTTGATTACGGATACCAGTCCGGCATCGGTCACCCCCAGGTTGGGGATAAGCTTGTTGGCATTGGCCGGACGGGCGATAAAGTCTTCTACAAAGCGGGTAAGGTTGAGCTGGGTTTCTATCTCCACGCGCTTCTGCTCGTTTTGTCCGGTCTGCCCCAGGTAAAGCTGGGCCTCTGCCTGAATATCGGTGATCTGTTTCTGCTGACGGAAATCTTCCACCTGCTTTTCTACGGTTCCCAGCTCGACAGAGATCTCCTTGATACGCTCTTCAATGAAAACGGCTGTGTTGTGGGCTACCATGTTTTTATCGTTAGTGGCATCTTCGTTGTAGAAGTTGACCAACTGTTGCAGGAAGTCGCGCCCCTTCTTCTTTATCTCACTCTGTATACTGAGGGTAAGAACCGACGATTGCTTGGCAGACGGGGTTACCTTCAGTTCGGCCGACAAGCGTCTGGCTTGTACAGAGGGGTTGGAGATGGTTGCCTCGAAGGTATAGGGTTCTTGTTTATAAGCCGGATCAATCTCGTTGTTGCGGCTCACATAGAAGCGCCCCATGGGAAGCTTGAGGTAAACCGGAAGGGTGTCGATTCGTCCGTGAAAAGGTATTTCTTCGTATTGACCGGATACCTCGAAACCTTTGCCCTGAGGGGTGAAGGTAAAGGTTACCGGTGCAGGAATCTTTTTAGGTTCCATATCTTCCCACCGGATGTAAAGGGGGGCATTGCCGTACAGTTCGTTGTCGTTAAAACTCCAGCGGGTTACTTTACGGTAGGTGGTGTACAGTTCGAGGGAGGTTACGGCTTTGGTGATAAGGTCCGGCGATCTGAACAGGGCGATTTCGTTCTCGATGTTGTTCTTGCCGGCACTCATGCCCAGATCCTGCAGGAGCAGCATCTCTTCGGTAGCCGTATTCTCGTCTTTGAGAAGCACGATTACATTGTTTTCGTAGATATTATTCTGCCTCTTGAGGTAGATTATACCTACTGCACTTAAAAAGAAAATACTGACGATGAACCATCGCCAGTATGAAATATATTTGAGCACAATGCTGCGGATGTCCAGCTCCTCTTCGTCGCGGACATTGGAAACAGGGTTGTTGATATCGTTTTGCATTCCCTTGGGTTATTGAGTTTTTATATACATTCCTTTATCTGGTGGCGGTAATAATAAGGGTTGCCACAGAAATAAGCGTGGATACGATGGATATGGTAAAGGTTTCGGACGAACCGATGCTGGATGCCCGTGCCTTGGTTTTGTTTGGTTCTACTATCAACACATCGTTCTGCTGCAGGTAGTAAATCTGGGGATTGAGCACCAGATCCTTGTCTTGCAGATTGATACGGTATACACCCTTGCTGCCGTCGGCATATTCGCGGATAAGCATCACGTTTTCGCGTTTACCATAGATGGTAAGGTCGCCCGCCATAGCGAGCGCGTCAAACAGGGTACACTGTTCGTTGGTAGCAGTGAAGGATCCCGGACGGGCCACTTCGCCCAGAACGGATATTTTGTAGTTCTGGAAACGCACGTTGATAACAGGCTCTTCCTTTAGAAACTGCGGATAAATCTTGCTTTTGATAAGGTTCTGTACCTGTACACGGGTAAGTCCTGCCACATGCAGGGTTCCCAGCACCGGGAATTCGATGTTACCGGCATTATCTACGATATAGTTCTGCAACCCTGCTCCGTAGCTGAGCTGGGTAGTATTGATAGCCCCGCTATTAGCCGGAGCCAATGGCAGGTTGAAAGGTACCGCAGCCTCTGGTACGGTGGTATTTACCGTTACTGTAAGAATATCTTTGGGCATGATCTTGGCTTCATAGATCATGGCTGTTTCCTTTAATTGTTTATCGGGAAGTTGCTCTGCATCTACTAAATAGGGGATGTTTTTGGTTGATCCGCATGAGGCCAAAAACAGGCATAAAGCGGAAAAAAATGACAAATTAAGGATTTTCATACGTTTTTATTAAAAATTAGTTTCAGATGTTCAATCATTGTTCTTATAATGATAAACAAAGCAAAGATACAGTATATTTTGAAATTAACAGCTTTTCGCATAAAAAAAACAGCAACCGAAAGGGTTGCTGTCTTTATATTTAATGTTTGTAACCGTACTTCTGACTATAACCGTACCTGTACGAATATTTATAGCCGTACTTGTAACTCCCATACCGGTTTTCGGGGATGGTACCGTTAAGCACTACGGCGATATTATTCAGGCGTGCATCGCGCTTGATGCTGTTGAGGAAATGAACCGTGTCTTTCTGAGTTACATTCTGTCGCATAACATACACCGTATTGTTGGTCACCCTGCTTAGGATGAAGGAGTCTGACACCACTCCCACCGGTGCGGAGTCGATCACGATGTAGTCGAATTCGTCTCGCAGACGGGCGATAAGCTCGTCCAACGACTTCTTGGATAGCAATTCGTTGGGGTTGGGAGGAATGGGTCCTGCCTGCATGATGAAGAAATTGGGGAACAACTCGTTTATAGCATCGTGATAATCCTTACAATGACCCGCCAGGACGGAGGTAAATCCTATGCTGGTTTTAGGAATGCCGAGATCATTATTTATCTGCGGATTACGGATGTCGCCACCTATAAGCAGCACCTTCTTATCCATCAACGAGAGACTGCGCGCCAGGTTGATACTTATAAAGGTTTTTCCTTCGGTAGGGACGGTAGATGTTACCATGATTACCTTCTTGTGGGGTTCGTCCAGCATGAACAGCAAGTTGTTACGCAGGGTACGGAATAGCTCCACTTCGGGACTGTCGTCGTTGGCCTTTACCACCAGAGCGGTTTCCATCTTGGCTTTAATGATAGGTATATCGCCTATCACATCGATTCCCTTAAGCGGTTCGAGGTCGTCGATGTTCTCTACCCGGGTGTGGAACAGGTCGCGTACGAAAATACAGCCTACGGGTACAACCAGACCTACAAGGAAAAAGGCCAGCAGGATGACGGGTACCTTGGGGGCTACAGGGACATCCGTTGTAAACGGACGTGTTAGTATCTTAGCCTTAGGTGCGATGGCCGCCTGGGTGAGGGCAGTTTCCTCTCTTTTCTGCAGCAGGTAGACAAAAAGGTTGTTCTTAACCTCCTGCTGACGCATGATATCTTTGTACTCGCGCTCTACCGAAGGTATACTTTGCAAACGTGCATGTGTTACGGTATACATACGGTCGAGTTCCTTGATGGCGATCTCGTTGGCATGACGTACGTTGGCCAGCGATGAGTTGATAGAGCCTCGCAGGGAGGTTATCTGGTTCTTGAGCTGAATGAGTGCCGGGTTGCTTTCGGACGACATGGATTGTAGTCTTTCTTTCTGCAAGAGCAGCTGGTTGTATTCGTTGATTACGGTTACCAGTCCGGCGTCTGTAACACCCAGGTTGGGAATAAGCTTGCTTCTGTTTTCGGGACGTTTGATAAAGTCTTCGACAAATCGCACCAGATTAAGCTGGGTTTCGAGTTCGAGACGTTTCTGCTCGTTTTCGCCCGTCTGACCCAGGTAAAGCTGTGCTTCGGCCTGAATATCGGTAAGTTTGTTTGCTTCGCGGAATTTCTCTACCTGATGTTCCACATCGCCTAGCTCTACGGATATATCCTTGATTCGTTCTTCAATAAATACAGAGGTATTGCGTGATACCATGTTCTTGTCGCTGGATGCATCGTCGTTGTAATAACTTACCAACATGGACAGGTAGTCGCGTCCTTTAGCTTCGGTTTCAGTACTGTAACTAAGGGTAAGTACGGTAGATTGTTTGGTTGACGGCTTGATTTCAAGCTGCTCGCTCATTTTACGGGCCATCACCATTGGATTGCTGATTGTAGCTTCAAATTCGTATGGTTCTGCCGTAAATTTAGGGTCGGCATGCTTGTTGGCACTCACATAGAAACGACCCATCGGAAGTCGCAGATAGGTTGGCAGGGTATCTACCTTGGTGGTTAATTCGGAACCCCGGAACTCGCACAAAACAGTATAGCCCTTACCCGATGGAGTAAAGGTGAAGGTGATAGGAGCCGGAATGGATTCGGGCTCTATATCTTCCCATCGGATGTAAACGGGTGCATTTTGGTAAAGTTCGTCGGCCCCCATCCAAAATTTACCGGTTTTGCGGTATTCGGTATAGAGTTCGAGGGATGTGATGGCCTTGACAGACAAGTCCGGCGATTTAAACGCTTCGATCTCGTTGTCTACGTTGTTCTTACCTCCGCCCATACCCAGGTCTTGCAGCAGCATCATCTCTTCGGGGGCGGAATTCTCGTCTTTCAACAAAACCTTTACACTACTCTGATAAACAGATGGTTGTGTTTTGAGATACAAGACTCCGGCTCCGATAAAAAGGAGAATACTGAGCAAAAACCACTTCCAGTACGACATGTACTTAAGAAAGATGGCCAATAAATCTAATTCTTCTTCGATTGGTTCGGTTGTCTGGTTTACTTCTTGTTGCATTACAGATTACTTTAAATTAAATTACATTAGGTTATATAGATGCATTTTAGAATGATTTCGTCCACGCTGTTTCATTCAAAAATACTAAAAAGACATTAACAAATGTCAAAATAACTGTTTACTCTCTTAATAAGGGCGCAAAGATAAGGGTTTTATTATTGAAAACGGGCTGTTTGTTATCTTAAACAGGTGTTTTGATAATTAATAAAACCAAAGAATACTTAAATTTAATTCAAAAGTCAACATTCAATCATTTAGAAGGGTGCTTTGATGTGAAGTTGTTAAAAACAGGTCTATCTTGCAAAAAGAAGGCTTATCCGGCACATGGACAAAATTTATATAATACAGGTACGGGCCTGAAGATGTTATACCAGACAGCCGATGTGCTGAACGGAATGAACAAGGAAAAGCTGACTGTTACCGTGGATAACCGCAAAGAGGATTGTGGCACGGAGGTTTGTATTTTCATTCCCGCTAATTATAAAATAGAATAGCAATATGAAGTCGGCTTTAAATGTGATAGTGGTGGATGATGAAGAGGTGGGAAACAGGTGCTGTCTGCTTCCGCCTTTTCACCAGCTTACGGAACTGTTGCTTATCTCGTGAACCTATTGAAGGCTCTCCAGCTTCGCTTCAATTTTATTTGAATCGAGCCAGAGAGTCTTAGGGTCCAAAGAAATGGGTCGTGTTGAGGTAGATTGTTTGTTATTTATTAGTATGACTGATGAAGTTATAGTAACACAAATCAAATATAACAATTGTCTTTCCGTATTGCAAATACGATTTTAACACACCTTTCCTATTAATAATTAAAACGGCCTTAATTTGAAAAATGAGACTTGCATGGTTTAAATACGCCCCTGTTTTCTGCCATTGATGCTTACCATCCTAATGTAAAAATCGGATTTAATAATATGAACAGACTCATCTATAAATATAACAGCAATTGAAGCTTGATGTTTATTAAATTACATTATTAATTGTATCTTTGTACTTCAGACTAATAATGAAGATCAATGAAAACATATAAATTGTTTGCTCTCTGTGCAGCAGCGCTCCTTCCAGCCTGGACGGTTTTTGCACAGGAAGAAACCCTGGAAAATACTACCTCATGGAAAGCCGAAGTTTTTGCATCGGCAGCTAGTGGAACAAATACTCCTTTCTGGCTTGCCAGCAACCGATACGGACTTGTTCCGCTGGATGCAGGCAACGGCTATGGACTTACAGGTATCACGCATCATCAAAGTTTGAATAAAGATTGGAGCTGGCAGGCCGGTCTCAGTCTGGCCGCCGTAGAACCCCGTTACCGGAATATACTGATCCAGGAATTCTTTGCCGGAGTATCCTATAAAAATTTACGACTTACCATCGGCAGCAAAGAGAATCACACCTCCTTATGGAACAAAGCATTAAGTTCCGGCGACATGGTTCATTCGGGTAATGCGCGGCCTATTCCGGAGCTTAACCTGAGTATGCCGCACTTCACCCTGGTTCCTTACACAAAGGGTTGGCTGCTGGTAAAAGGTGATTTTGCCGTAGGGAGATCGTTCGATGAATCCTACCTGAAACAGACTGTACGCCCAGGCACTACGTATGTAGACAATGTGTTATGGCATCACAAATCCGGCTATCTGCGTCTGGAAGATACCAAAGGAAATTTCCCCGTTTCAGCAACCGTTGGTCTGCAGCACTGGGTACAGTGGGGCGGAACATCCAGTAACCCTAAAATTGGAAAACAACCCCAATCCTTCCGCGATTTCATTCGTGTGGTTACCGGCAGCGAGGGTGGCGAAGGGGCTACTCTGTCCGACCAGATTAATGTATTAGGGAATCATTACGGATCGTACGACATGGAGCTGGCCTATCAGGGACAGAAGCTGTCGGCAAGAGCGTATCATCAGTGGTATTTCGAAGATAAATCGGGGATGGAGCTGGCCAACGGTACCGACGGTCTGTGGGGCGTTGAGGTGAATCTTCACACCTGTAGATGGGTGCAGAAAGTGGTGGTGGAACATGTGGTTACACGCAACCAAAGCGGACAATTCCATTTCCTTGAATTTGATCACGACAAGTATCCCGGACGGGGCGGCGGTGGCGACAGCTATTACAACAACGGCGAATATACCACGGGTGTTTCTTACTTTAACAGAGGTATAGGATCTCCATTAATTCCTTCACCCGAATACAACGAAGACGGAACACTTGGATTTCCCAACAACCGCGTGAGTGACTGGCATGTGGGGATATCGGGCGAACTTTCAACACAAGTATCTTACCGGCTTCTTGCAACGGCTATGAACACCTACGGAAGTCATGCGCGGCCGTTTCGCGATATCAAACAGGGAGTATCTGGTTTACTGGATATTACATACAAACATCCTAAACTTGAAGACTGGCAATTTACAGGAACAGTGGCAGGAGATGCCCGCGAACTATTTGGACGCAGCTTGGGTGTAGGAATCAAAATTACCAAGACGGGAATTCTGAAAAACTGGTAAGGATTTTACCTGTATTTTTCCCAAAGAGCGGAAGCAATGGTTTGGCGTGTCTGATCGGCTAACAGCTCAAGGCCTTTACGATCGGGTACCAGGCCTTCGGTGCACACCGGAGGATGAATGATAAGCTCCATCCGATGGCGCTTCAGGTTCAGGCTGCCGATGGGTAATACTTCAAAAGGACCGTTTAAGGTAATGGGCACCAATGGTAATTTCAGATCGGCAGCCAGCTGATAGGCTCCTTTTCTGAATCGGATCATCTTACCATCATATGTACGCGAACCTTCCGGAAAGATAACGATGGATGTTCCGTTTGCCAGGTATCTTTCGGCTTTACGGATCACCTGGACCGAACCACCCCCTTTTTTATTCTCCACAAAAATAAAGCCGGCAGCACGACAGGCAGCTCCTACAAAAGGAATTTTGCCTATCCCCTCCTTCATCACCCATTTAAAGGGAACACCCAGAAATCCATAAATCAGGAAGATGTCGAATGCTCCCTGATGGTTGGATACAAATACACACGATTTACCTGCAGGGATATGTTCGCGGCCGCGAACCGTAACAGGACAAAGAGCCAGGTAACAGGTAAGTCGTGACCAGATTCTACCTGGCCAATAAGAGAAAACAGATTCATTTCCAAGGAAGCATCCCGCCATTGTAACAAGGGCTGTAAGAAGAGTAAGCACTAAAAAGACAGGCACAAAGATGAGCCATGTATAGAGGATGTATAGGATGCGCTTCATGGTGTTTCGTTTAGTTAGCCAAATATAAATGCAATTTTTCGGGCTTTTGCTATTTTTATTCTAAAATATTTTTGCAGTAACTTTATTATTACTTTATTTGCACCTAGAAAGAAAATAATTATAAAAAATCTATACCCATGAATGAATTCATTAAATCACTGGGAGTGATTGTACTCCTGATTGGCGTACTTGTACTAATTGGATGCATGTACACAGGAGCTGCATCAAATTCTGCTTTATTACTTGGCTTAGGTCTTATTATCGGTGGCTTTTTGTTCCACATCTTCCTTAACAAAAAGGTTGAATAGGATTTTAAGTTAGTAAAAAAGAAAAACGGGTTACATTCATAAATGTAGCCCGTTTTTCTTTTAATATCTCAGCTTATTTCTGCAGACTCAGCCATTCGGCCAGTGCTTCTGTAAACTGTCTGTTCTCGTCGGCTGTCTGCGTAGAGATACGGAAATATGTTTCATCCAGTCCACGGAAATTGGATGCATCACGTATCAGGATTCCATAGGTAGTCAACAACCAGTTTTTCAGGTCGGACGCTACACCGGTCTTCAGTCTCACCAGGAAGAAGGTGGAAGCCGTAGGAAGTACTTCAATCCCATCCAATTTATTCAGCTGGTAAATAAATTCGGCCGTTTCACGCTGCCATTTACGTACAGGCAAAGTAAACTGAGCCGGATGAATCAGAATATATTTACTGGCTTCGATAGCAAATGCATTGATTGACCATGGAATCAGGTATTTGTTGATTCGCTCTGTAATATCCGGCTGGGCAATGAGGTAACCGATTCGAAGTCCCGGTATATTATATGCCTTGGAAATAGACTGTATGATAACCAGGTTCGGATTGTTCTTGACATCTGCTGGTTTTAACAGATCTTCTGTAGTAAAGGCTACATAGGCCTGGTCCACCACAAAGATAGTATTGCGGTTCGCTGCTATCAAAGCCAATAATTCCGAACGATGAATCATCTTTCCATCCGGATTGTTCGGGTTACAGATCCAGCAGAAATCCTGTCCTTCAAAAGAAACCTCCTGCAAATCGTCTCCTGTCGAGAAGAAGCTTACCTTATGTTCATGCAAACAACAAGCATCCTCGTATTCAGAAAAAGAAGGAACTGCAATAAGTGAACTGGCACCTCTCCAGGCTTGGGCAATAAGGTAAAAGGCGCTGACAGAGCCATTGGTTACCACCACATTTTCTTCATTCACTTCGTGCCGGCGGGCCAATAATCGCTTAAGTGTGGCAGCATCGGGCTCGGGATAACGGGAAAGCTTGTCGAACTGTGTGTTCAGATGCTCTTTTAGTTTTTCCAGATTTGCGCCATGCCAGACATTGGAACTGAAGTTGATCTTCACTTCTGTCTGAGAGTTAAAATAATCGTCACCGTGACCGAATAGCATAATTTTATATTTTGTAATTAAAAATTCCGGGAGTAAAAATCCAGGCAACAAAAGTACGAGTTATTTTTTACTTTTCCCATTAAAAGATTTATAGATTGCATCCTGGATACGTGTACGGATATTCATGGAAGCAAGAGAGTTGTTTGTTCGGGTTGGATGTACCCGGTTGCTCAGGAATATATAAATGAGCCGGTTGTCCGGATCGATCCAGAAACAGGTGCCCGTATAACCGGTATGGCCATACACCGACCGCGGAGCAAGTAGTCCGCAGGAAGAAAGTCTGGGATTCTCCGGCCAGGGCTTGTCGTATCCCAATCCCCTGTGCGAATTGGGCGTCTTACTCTGGGTAAAGAGACGGAGTGTCTCCTGCTGAAGGTATCGTTCGCCGCCATATACCCCATCGTTCAGCAACATCTGCAGCAGCTTGGCCAGATCGTTTGCATTGGAAAACAACCCCGCATTGCCGGAAACGCCCCCCATAAATGCGGCAGCCTCATCGTGCACATAGCCCCGTAACAATTGGCGGCGCACAAAAAAGTCGTCTTCCGTAGGTACAATCCACAGACTGTCTATCCGGGTAAGCGGATTATACAGGGTGTTTCCTGCACCTAATGGAGCCGTGAAATAGCGTCCCAGGATTTCATTCAACGGCATCTGCATCTGTTGCTCGGCCACCTGTTGTAACAAAATGAAGTTAATGCAGCTATAAAGGTATTTACCGGGAGTCTGCAACGGCGATTGGGCTATTATACGGAAAATAGTATCCCGAAAGGTATTATTCAAATAGAAATTTCGTGCCACCAGGGTGGAAAAACCGGGGCGTAACGTATCGGAGACCAGATCGGAGCGGTACCGGAAGGTTGTATTTACAAACGAATTGGCATCGAAGCGTCTGGGGTGTGCCGCATCTTTCTTAGGGCTGTACAAGCTGCCCCGGAAAGAGGAGGAGTCGATGGCCGAAGTATAAAAAGTAATGGAGGGCACCAGTCCGGATTCGTGATACAGAAGGTCGCGGATACGTATGTCTTTTTTATTGGAGTTCTGCATGGAGGGTACAAACTCGGCCAACCGGCTGTTCAGTGTGAAGCCCTTCTTCTCATATGCCTTCATAAGCGCGGTAACAGTACCGGCCGCTTTGGACGACGAGGCCAGGTCGTATACCGCCCGTTCAGTTACAGGCTGCAGGTTGTCGTAGGTATAATAACCGAACGACTTGTTGTAAATGACCTGTCCGTCTTTTGCCACCAGCACCTGGCATCCGGGGAAAGCTTTGGCACGAAGTCCCTCTTGCACAATACTGTCAATCTCGGCAAGCTTAGCCGGGTCAAGACCGGCGGCTTCGGGCTCCTGATAACCCAGGCGGACCGGTTCGGTGGCGAGTCCCGATCCGGCAAAATATAGGTCGGGTATGGTAACCGATAATTTGCCTTTACCCGCTATACCTCCAAAAATCAACTGGGCTGCATAAGTCTGGGCTGCATCCGTATTTTCGTATCCTACAAGCATCCCTTTGGCATTGTTTATAGAAGCTGCATATTCTTTACAATAGTATGGAAGCGTAAAGAAAGTGAGCACAACCGGCTTGGCAGCCGTGAGCTTACGAAACGCATCGTTCTCCGGTATCCGCACCGTATGTACGCTGCATAAAATAAGATCGTAGGTATTGAGTTGCTTGTACACCCTAGCTATTTCGGCCGGACTCGACGTGCGGGAGATTTGGAAACAGGCCACCGAATCGTAGCGGTTCAACATGGTCTGAAACGGATTTCCTTCGCTTTCGCCAATGGCCAGTGCAGCAATCTTTTTGCGTGCCAGTGCCCTGACCGGCAAAATATCGTTGTCGTTCTTCAGTAAGGTAAGTCCCTCGGCATTCAACCGGTTCACCAGGTAGGCGGCATGGGAAGTGTTGATCCGGTTCTGCAGACCGGCAATCTCCACCGGCCGGTAATTAGACAGCCCCGCTATGTATTTGTATTGAAGAATCTTAATGCACTTCGACTCGATATCCCTTACATCCAGCACTCCGCTGGCAACGGCCTCCTTCACCGCTGCAAAATCCCTGGCAGGATTAGCCGGAGCCAGCAGCACATCGTTTCCAGCCAGCAAGGCCAGTACACACGAGTTGGTACTTGCAACAGAGGCCCCCTTCATTGCCAGAGCATCTGTAAAGGTGAGCCCCCTGAACCCCAACTCCTCCTGAAGCAATCCGGTAACCACCTCCTTGTTGAGAGAGGTAGGGAGCGGCGACCGCCTTCCCAGAACGGGTACGTACAAATGGCCGGTCATCACCCCGGCATATCCGTCGCTGATATATCTTCTGAACGGAGGCAATTCAATGCTGTCCAACCGCACCCTGTCGTGAAAAACCGAGGGGAGGGTGTAATGCGAATCTTCAAACGTATCACCGTGACCGGGAAAATGTTTGGCTACGGAGATGATGCCGGCCGACTCAATTCCGGCGGCATAAGCACTCCCCCGTTCGGCTACAGCCTGCGGATCTTCTCCATATGAACGTAATCCGATAACCGGATTTCCGGTGTTGCTGTTTACATCCAGCACCGGCGCAAAATTGATATGGATACCCATCTCCCGGCATTGCCGGCCAACCTCCTCACCGTAAGCGCGTAAAAGAGAAATATCCTCGATGGCTCCCAGCATCATATTCTGAGGGAAACGCGGGGTACCCGTGAGACGCATCGACAAGCCCCACTCGCCGTCCAGCGCCACCAGCAAAGGGACGCGGGCCGTTTCCTGCAATTTATTGGTAACTGTTGCCTGAGTGACGGGATTCCCGGTATGGTAGAGGATACCTCCTATCTTCTGTTCCTTTACATAGGTAAGCAGCCGGTTCATATTACGTGTGTTGGAGGAGGGATCTGCTATGACCATAAACAGCTGGCCGATTCGCTCTTCGGGCGACAAGCTGTCGAATACCGAATCCACCCAGTGGGTCATCATCGTTTTATCTGCTGCCTGAAACAGCGCAGGTTCCGTCTGCGCCCCTGCCTGCAGACTTAAAGTTCCTAAGCACAAGGCAATTATCAACTTCTTCATCATACTCTTTCTTTTCATACCTTCAAATATAGATAAAACTTCGCTCTCTTCAAAAAACTTATTCTTGTATTTGGTTAACTCGCAAATGTTTCGTTACTTTGCACCGCTTTACGTAATCTCTGTCGGGAAAAGTAGCCCGTTAAATTGCGTTTCGTTAAAAATCAATTCAAAAAGCTATAACACGATGGACTTAATTAAAATTGCAGAGGAAGCATTTTCTACAAAGAAAGAGCATCCTGCTTTTAAGAGTGGCGACACAGTTACCATTGCTTACCGTATCAAAGAAGGTAACAAGGAACGTATCCAGAACTACCGCGGCGTAGTTATCCGTATCTCAGGACACGGTGACAAAAAACGCTTCACAGTTCGTAAAATGTCTGACAACATCGGTGTAGAAAGAATCTTCCCAATGGATTCTCCATTCATCGACAGCATCACCGTAAACAAAGTTGGTAAAGTTCGCAGAGCGAAATTGTATTACCTGCGTGCTCTTACCGGTAAAAAGGCAAGAATCAAAGAAAAGAGAGTATAAGAATCACTCCCTTTTTGAAGAATACAAAGAGGTTGCTCCATACGGATGCAACCTCTTTTGTTATTTAGACCCCCTCTGCGTAAAACTTTACTTAAGTAAAATAAAAATTAGACTTAAGTATAAAAAAAAATTATACTTAAGGGTAAATTAGTTATCTCCACTATTGTTCGGCAGCAATCCATCTCTTAAAGACGGGTGTTTTGGTTTTACTTATTATGATCCGTTCCGGAAGGGGAATCTGGAGATTGACCGACAACCGGCTTCCAAACCATAGATCGATGTCGCGGATTGCCTTTCTGGCAATGATAAACTGTCTGTTGGCCCTGAAAAAAGTATCTCCGTCCAGCTGCTCACCCAATGCATCCAGGGTACGGTCTACCGGATGCACTTTCCCATCGGCCGTGTAGGCCATCACCTTTTCATTCAATGTATAGAAAAAGCAGACCTCATCAACGGGCAGCGGATAAAACTTATCTGCTTTGGTTATCAGCAAATTCTTCAGCAGATGGCGGGTACGGATACTATCGTTGGTGTGTTCGATATGACTGTTGCGCTCTTCGCTGGTAAGCCGCCTCAGCTTTTCGAGTGCCCTGGCCAGAGAGGCTGTAGTAACCGGCTTTAGGAGGTAGTCGATACTGTTTACCTGAAAAGCCTGCAGAGCGTAGGAGTCGAAGGCCGTTGTAAAAATAACAGGCGACGGTACGTCCACCTGTTCAAACAGACCGAAGGCCGAACCATCCGCCAGATGAATGTCCATAAAGATAAGATCCGGAGCCGGATTGTTCCGGAACCAGTCCACACACTCCTCCACGCTTTCAAGCTCGGCGATTACATCTACCTGAACCACCTGGTTTTCGGTCAGCATAGCCCTCAGACTTGTTACGGCAGCAGTTTCGTCTTCAATAATAACAGCTTTCATAGATTATCAATTTCCTTTACATTTGGGATCCGTACTTACCAGTGGCAGAAACACTTTAAAATATTCCTTCCGGTTGGAGATTTCAATATCCTTGCCGGTAAGCATCCGGTAGCGCCCCCATAGATTTTTAAGTCCCAGTCCTCCCGGTTCGGGTTGTTCCCGTTTAGGTTGGATGCGGTTCGAAACCACCACTTTGGCATCCGATGTGGTATAAATATCAATCTGCAGGGGATATTGTTTACTAATTACATTATGTTTCACTACATTTTCCAGCAACGGAAGGATACTCAAAATGGGTAGTTTATACAATAACAATGCCGGATCTACCTGTATCGAACTCGAAAACTTACCTTCGTACCGGACCTGCAGCAGATAGGTATAGGCCTTTACAAACTGTAATTCTTCGGCAAGGGTGACCAACTCTTTGGTGTTGCTTTGAAGGACGTACCTGAATATACCCGACAGCTCATCCAGATAGGTAAGGGTCTGCTCCTGTTTCTGCTGTCTTACCAGCGAACTGAGCCCGTTAAGCGAGTTGAAAAAAAAGTGAGGATTGATCTGTCCCATCAATGCGTTGTAACTGGTTTGAAGTTTTTCCGATTTAAGTTGTTCGTAAGCCAGCTGCACTTCCTGTTTGCTGCGGAGCGAGCGGATAAGCACAACACTTAACATGGTTACCAACATCACAAAAAGATGCTCCGTAAGCAAAGGCATAAAAAATGGTTTGCGCGGAAAAGGCATCCTGTTACCACCTTCAGGCAGCAACGTTCCATCCGATCCCGGATGCATGGAGGCAGTAGCAGCCAGATCTGCCGGAGGAGCATGGTGGAAGACAACCCTCTCGGAAGGGAAAGTATCCAATCCAAATAAATCGTTCAGAAAAAACTGCCTGGCTGTAGGGAACAGTTCGCTCATTCCCCAACCAGCCAGCAAACCTACTATCAGCATGGTGATGATTGCTCCATATTCGGCCCCCTTAAACAACCTGCTCCCCAACAGATAGGTCTGTCCGCTTAGTATGAACAGGATAAATGCAAAAAAGAAGAACCATCCCAGGGCAAACAACAACATATATTGCCTGTCGGGTGCCGAAGGAAATGAACTGGTAAAACCGGTAAGCATTTCGTAACTCCTTGTAAGAAGGGGGAAATTCACAAAAAGGCTCAGCAATCCGGATACCACAATCCCCACAAGCAGATCGTTTGTTTTTGATTCCATAGAGTAGTAATTAAGCTCGTCACAAAAATACAAGAAAAAAGGGCAATCAATCCTATCCTCTATTCCGTTTCGCCGCTGTACCCGGGCGATTCACCCTTAAAATAGACCCTCTGAACGCCGGTTAACCTTTCTTTACAGAATAATCCGCTTTTTTTGCAGCAGAACTTAAAATCATAGGATCATGCTTAAATGTATTACATTCGACGGAGATGCGTCCACCCTGGACACACTTATGAGCTATTTCGAGAAACTGGACAAGGCCCTTGCCGACGTACACGAGGTATTACATAAGGAGACTGCAGAGCTGCCTGTTTTCGTAAAAGAGGGGACCCGGATCATCCGTCTGAAAAAAGAGGAGATTCTTTATCTGGAAGGGTATGGCGACTATGTTAAAGTGCACCGCACAAACGGTAAACCGCTGCTATCCCAGGTAAGTCTGAAAAAATTTGAAGAGTGCCTCACCGATGGCTCCTTCTGCAGGGTACATCGTTCGTACATCGTGTCGTTGCCTCAGATTAGTTACATTGAACGCAAACGTATCAAAATAGGCAATGATCTCATTCCTATAAGCGAATCGTATATGCCGGCATTCCTGGACCGGCTTTCCCTGCAGGAATAAGGCTGTCTTCCGGATGTTAGCAAAGGGATGGAACCTCTGTATGGTTCCATCCCTTTGTCTTTGTTATAGCTTCACCTTATAGAATAATTCGCTCAGGGTGTATGAAACGGATAAGCCCAGGGCAGACGACCGTAAGGTATTACCGGTAAGCTGCGTATTATCGTAAAACAAGGCTGTATGGATCCGTCCGTTGGATACTGGGAAACCCAGTCCGGCACTCACCCGCCACGAAAAGCCGTCTTTACCGGAAACCGACAAGTAGGGATTGGACAGGCTAACGCCGGCTTTATAAGATACACGGCGCCAGTATGATTCCGACTGATAGGTAGCCGGCAAATAGCTGATTCCGGCCTTTACCTCGTGTACATCGCGAAATGTAACCCGGTTATCTGTCGATACCAGCGTACTGTACTTTCTGAAGGTATAATCGGCACCATAAGTGATCCGTTTATGGGTAACCGATGCCCCTGCTCCCACAAAGGGAGGAATGTATTGGGTGAGGAACTTCTGAGATCGCTCCGTTGAGGCCGAACTGGTCTGCACGGTTGTTGTGTTATCCAATACCAGCTTTTGTTTATATCCAAAGGTCAGCCCCACAGTTACACCCAGATCGTTTGCCAGCTGCTTTGTATATTGCAACCCAAAGCGGGCATTAAATGCGTTGGTGTACATTTTCTGGGTAACCGTCATCGACTCCTGTGTTTCGGTCTGCGTAATGTTCCCGAAAACATAGCTCAGGGTGACACCCAGCGAAAGGTGCCGGTCCAGCAGGATGGCGTTTGACAGCGAAGCGGTGGACAGTCCCCCGCTACCTTCAAATGTACTGTAGTAGTAACTTCCGTCTGTCCCCTCTACAGGCTCTTTGGTCCTGAAATAGTAACCTACCGTACTGTAGGGATAGACCCCTGCCGACATATACCAACGTGGCATAATCCGTCCGCCCATGGAAAAGGAGGAGAGATTACCGGAAGTGGCATTCGTATGGGTTCCTCTGGAACTGTACCACTCGTTCTTAACAAATGCCGTGGCATCCGCTACCAGACGCAGACTATCGAGGCCTGTCAATCCGGCAGGGTTCACACTGTTGATAAGTATGGGATCGCGCATACCGACAGACACTCCGCCCATGGCGGCATGCTGACCGTATTGCCCGTCGGTGAGCTCGCCGATTCCAAACATTGAATAGGGAGAGGTAGTCATATTCTGACTGCTGATACCCGTGGTATACAAAAGACAGATGGAGGCGATCAGGAAATGTATTTTATCAATAACTTTCATAAATGGTGTATGTTAACTGTAATTTGAGCGGGTTTTTCCCTTTCTGACTCGAGAAGGTGAGATTCTTGAACGAAGAGGTATAGTGGCTTGAGGGCAATACCAGCTGCAGATTATGCTTATTCATCCCGAAGGTTCCCAATTCCTGTTGCATGAAACTGGTAACATCGAAATAATAATAGGTATTTTCATGAAAAGTCTCATCCTTCACCAACACTCCGCCCTGTACCTGGGTCCCCAGGTAGTCGGTTACGGCTTCGGTAACCACATTGTTCTCGTCGGCGATGTAAAGGTATATGCTGTCCGGCAGGGCATTAAACTCTGAATAGGTTCCTATTTCCGGATAAATACGCAACATCGCATTCTGTATCTCTACCTGAACCCCTTGTTGCAGGATATTATTCAGGTAGGGAAATTCCAGACGGGTATACCAACCCAGTCCACCTGCCAGCAACCCTCTGTCTCCCACCTGAGCAGAGGGGATCTCCTCCTTCGGGTTTGCCGTAACCGGCAACAGGGAACCGGAGCGGTTGTGATCAAAATGATTAAACTGGGTGGAGGTATTGGGTGATATCACCATCGACTGGGGACTTCTTAACTCGTCGTCCACATGATAATACAACGTAAGGGCAGACAAAGTATCTCCAACCGAAAAACCCAGCAGGTTTTTACTTCCCGATTCGGCTACCAGGGCGATACCCTTAAAATATTCCTCAAACATATCGTCCGAAACAGACTCGTCACGGTTATGGAACCGGGTAAGCAATTCTTGTCCGAGCTGGTCGGAAAGACGGATCTCAACCGGTTCCCCCCTACCCGGATGTGGCTTGAATGTTTTCTTTCCCAAAGCATTCTTCCCATAGGAAAACGAGGAATGGGAGTACAGATAATCGTTATCATTCAGTACCACTTTTTCGTTTAAAGGATACACCGAAAGGGTTTGCCATTGGGTAGTATCCCCCAGGTAGTATCCGTTGTAGTAAAGTTTAAGTACCAGCGAATCTAGCTTTACCGTCTCTTCAATATCCGTACTGTATGAGGGCCTGCTGTACGGAATATAGCTCATCGAAGCAACCGTACCCCACAGAGTATGAGAGTATTCACCTACCAGGATTGTCTCCGTTCCTGAAGTCTCCAGCGAATCGATCCGGACATTGGTAACTGTAACCGAAGAGGTGTCTGCCGTGACATTCCGAAAGGATGAATCAACCAGATTCTCGCCAAAGGTAGCACCTTCGTCGTAACAGGAGGGTAACGAGGCAAACAAAAGCATCAGTATTGCAAATGTAAAAAATGTGCGCATATACGTATATTTTACTTTTTTGAACGCAAATAACGAAGTTTAGGCAGCGGCTTGCAACTTGAACTTACAGATTCCCCCACTTAATCCACCAAACTGATATATGGGCTGGTAAACGGACCCAACATGCTTCGTATACCGTTGACCGATGCTTCGTCGCATTTGAACGATTCAACTACCCTGACTGCCGATTTAATTTGGCGGCAAAATAATATCTCCATTCTTTTGCGACAGAAAATTGATATAAAACGTATATGACACACAAAAAATTAGTGACCTTCCTGTTGGCGATGCTTCCTTTTATTATGGGAGCTTGCGGCAGTGATGAAGACGAAGATTTAATAGGTACCTGGTACCGTGTATCCGACTTTGACGGGTTGGCGCGCAGTGATGCATCGTCCTTTACAATCGGCAACAAAGGATATCTTGTTTGCGGATACGATGGGAAGAAAAGGCTGTCTGACTTGTGGGAATATGATATGGAACAGGATTTCTGGACACAGAAAGCCTCTATGCCGGGAACTGCCCGTAATTCGGCCGTTGCTTTTACTGTAAACGGCAAAGGATATCTGGGAACCGGTTACGACGGAGAGAATTACCTGAAAGATTTCTGGGAGTACGACCCAACTTCAAACCAGTGGACACAGCAGGCCGACTATCCGGGGTCGGGCCGCTATGGAGCCGTTGCTTTCGGTGTGGGGAACAAGGGATATATAGGATGCGGATACGATGGCAACTACCTTAAGGATTTCTATGCCTTTAATCCGGCAAGCAACTCGTGGGAGCAGATTGTGAGCATCGGCGGATCCAAACGAATGGGGGCAACCTCGTTTGTAATTGACAATGTGGCTTATGTTTTATGTGGACAGAATAACGGTGAATATGTAGACGATTTCTGGAAGTACGATGCCCAAAGCGGTCAGTGGACCCAGCTGAGGGATATCGCAGATACTTCGGACGACGACTACGATGATGAGTATAGTATCGTTCGCACCAATGGCGTGGCTTTCGTGATAGATGGTGCTGCTTATTTAAGCTGTGGTGAAAGCGGAAGTGTGCGCAGTGATAGCTGGAAATATTATCCCACAACCGATTTATGGGAGAATGTGGCTAAATTTAAGGGAACGGCGCGAACGGCAACAGTCTCCTTCTCCAACGGAGAAAGAGGTTATGTGACAACGGGTAAAAGCAGTACATACCGCTTTGATGACATTTGGGAATTACACCCATATGAATACGATGATGATGAATATTAAGGGTAAACAGGCCCTTTGGGGTCTGTTACTGCTTCCGTTTGCATTTCTATCATTCTATCTTTTTTCCGGAAAAATGGGAACTCCGGAAAAGTCTCGGACTGCGTTGCAGACGGTACGCACTTCCGATGGATGGGGATACAATATATCTATCGATAAAAAGATAATAATTCATCAACCCACCATTCCGGCAATTGATACTGTAATGGCATTTCCCTCTGAAGAAGCGGCTAAAGCCGTGGGGAATATCGTTCTGAACAAAGTGAGAAATCACGAAAATTTCACTGTAACGCGGGAAGAGATTACACACACTCTCTCTCTTTTTTAAATATAAGGTTCTATACTGGGTAGGCTGGCTAGGGGATAGTCGGCCTTCTCATTTTAGACTTATTCACTTTTTATATCATTATCTAACACTTCTGCAAAGAAAAAAAGTATCTTTGCAACGAGCTAAAGTGATAAACACAGGAACAGCTGGTTCGCTATATTTCATAATAAAGTTACTTCGTATGAAAAAACAGAATCTGCCTTACGAAAAAATACTATTGGAAAAATTGAAGAAAGGCGATCAAACAGCCTTCTCTTCTATTTTTACGCATTATTACAGGGATATGGTCTTGTTTGGCGGAAATTTTCTGGCAGACAAGAAGGACTGTGAAGATGTGGTGCAATCCATTTTTCTAAAATTATGGAATGACAGGGATGTAATCCAGATCGACACCTATTTGAAATCTTATTTACTTACAGCCGTTCGCAACGGGTGCCTCAACGAAATCCGCAGAAAAGGTTCGGATCACGAAGATTTGTCGGCAGCAGATGTTGAGCTGAGCGAAATTACAAGTGAATACGACACCAACAACTACATGCTGTATTCCGACTTGAATCAACACCTCGAAAGGGCATTAAATAAACTTTCGCCTGCCATAAAAGAGACATTTCTATTAAATAAATTTGAAGGGCTGCGGTATAAAGAGATAGCTGCTCGTCTGAATGTTTCCGAACGAACCATCGAGGTACGGATTGCCGCCGCGATCAAGTTCTTGAGGAGCTATCTGAAAGAATTCTATCTTCCCGGTTTATTTTTCATTATATTATCATTAAATAATGTTATTTCCTTGTGGAAAAAAATAAACTGATCTGTCTTATTATTAAGCGTATATAAATGAACACAGACAATTACATAGAATCGTTGGTAATTAAATACTTGTCCGGACATTGTACGGAGGAGGAAAAAGAGGCTCTTCTTTCCTGGATAAAGGAAAGCGAGGATAACCGCATGCAATTCGAAGCCCTCAGAAACATCTGGCAAGGATTGAATCCGGCCTTCAACCCCGAAGAGATAGACGATCAGAAAGCATTGAATTCCGTATTAAATAAGATAAACAAACTACACTGGACTCAGCACCCTGTGGTTGTTTACTGGCAACGTTCTGCTGCCATACTGTTGCTTCCGTTGCTTTTGTCTCTTATTTATCTGCTCGTTTCAAAAGAACCGGAAAACATTACGCAGCAAGAGGTGTTCGCCCCCTACGGTACTTTTGTGGAAGTTAATCTGCCAGATAATTCGAAGGTTTGGCTTAATGCAGGAAGTTCGCTTAAATACCCTACCCGCTTCACTAAGGGTTCAAGAAAAGTTACGTTACAGGGTGAGGCATTCTTTGAGGTTGAGTCGGATCCCGAAAATCCTTTCACCGTACATACCGCCCGGGTAGATGTAAGGGCAACAGGTACTGCATTTAATGTGGAAGCCTATCCAAAAGATTCGATGACTTCGGTCACCATGGTAAAAGGGCGGATCGGAATGGCAATCAATCAGCAGAAACGTTTTGATTTGTTTCCGGGAGAAAGGGCCTCTTTCAACAAAAATACCCTTCAATGTAAAATTGAAAAGACCGATCCATACAAATGGTATGCCTGGAAAGACGGTCTGATGGTTTTCAGGGACGATCCGCTGGAATATGTGTTCAAACGTGTGGGGCAAACATTTAATGTTGAAATAGTGGTGATGGACAAGGAAATTGCCAACCAACCCTATCGGGCAACCTTCAAACAGGAGTCGCTCAGCGAGATTCTACGCTTACTCCAACTATCGGCACCCATCCGATATGTGAATTATAATCAGGAAACTGCCAACGAATTGGCTCTTAAAAGACGGAAAGTAGAAGTTTATAAGTTGAAAAAATAAAAAAAATCATTTCTTATTGTGGATTTTTAGGGCTGGACTGTCTTATTTATAGAAATAAAGAATTTAACCTTATTTACTATTTAAACTTTTTAGCCTATGACATGATACAAAGCACTATTTTTTAGCAAGCTTAACAGATAGAAGGGAAGGCCTCGTACACCCTCCCTTCAGGTTGTTTAGCTTTTAAGTTTCGTTAACCTGTTTTTTCAACTAAACAATACAAAAATATGAATTCAGTTCTGATTAATGAAATCATTCGGCAAGGATTTGCCGCCAAACAATTTCGGATTATGAAATTATGCTTGTTATTCCTTTTATGTGGTGTATTACAGGGATTTGCCTCCAGCTCGTATGCACAGACCACCACACTATCCATGAAGTTATCAGATGTCTCGATTGAAGAGGTGCTGAACCAGATCGAAGAGCAATCTGACTTCAGATTTCTGTTTAACAAAAAGATGGTAAATGTAAGCAACAAGGTATCCATTTCTGTAAAAAAGAAAGACATCACACAAATCCTGGATCAATTATTTGAAGGACAGGATGTAGCTTATATCATCAGTAACAAACAAATCGTACTGAGCCACAAAAACAATGTGCCTTCTGTAGCCCAGCAGTCCAAAAAGGTGACTGGTGTGGTGAAAGACCGAAACGGCGAAACTATCATTGGTGCCAACGTTGTGGTTAAGGGTACACAAAACGGTGTAATAACCGATCTTGATGGTAAATTTTCAATTGAAGTGGGTAATCCAAATGCCGTATTACAAGTGTCGTACATTGGATACAAACCTCAGGAAAGTGAAGTAGGCAACCGATCATCTATTGAATTCGTATTGGCTTCTTCTGTAGAAGAGCTTGACGAGATTGTTGTTACGGCTCTTGGTATCAGACGCGAAAAGAAAGCGTTGGGATATGCCATGCAGGAGATCAAGACCGATGGTATGAGTGAAAACCGTTCCGAAAGTGTGGCCAACATGCTGCAGGGTAAAGTTGCCGGGGTGCAGATCAATCAATCTACAACCGGTATGGGTGGATCTACCCGCGTGGTTTTACGTGGTACCAGTTCTTTGAGCGGTAATAACCAGCCTTTGTGGGTGATAGACGGTATTCCCGTAAGTGATAATGTAACAGACAAAGCCAATCAGTGGGGTGGCGTGGACTATTCCGGAGCTGCTTCCGAAATCAATCCGGAAGATATCGAAAGTATTTCAGTTCTGAAAGGAGCCAACGCGGCTGCTATGTATGGTTCGAGAGCTCAGAACGGAGCTATTATCGTTACCACCAAGAAAGGTAAAAGCGGTGCGATGGTAATCGAATACAACGGAAACCTGAGTTTCAGCGAAGCCTATAACCCGTACGAATATCAGAATGAATACGGACAGGGTTCTGCCGGGGTGTTCTCTACCAATGCGAAGGGTAGTTGGGGTCCTAAAATGGATGGAAAAACAACTATAGCCAACTGGCGTAATGAATTCTACGGAGACTCCAATTACAGTGATTATGCCTATGCACCGCAGAAAGACTATGTTTCCGATTTTTACAGAACCGGATCCAATTATACCAATACACTGACAGCTTCGGGAGGTTCTGATAACCTGACAGCCAGATTCTCTTTTTCTGATTCCAGAAATCAAGGTATCACTCCGAATCATTCGCTGAACCGTCAGTATTATGATTTGAATACCCAGTTTACCAGCAAGTTTATCGACTTGAGTGCAAAAGTAAACTTTATGCGCCAGAAGGCTAATAATCGTCCGGCTCAGGGAGAATATGGCGTTATGAAGATGTTGATAAACATGCCGAGAAGCATCCGTTTGCAAGACCTGCAGAATCCGGTTGGTCCGGACGGACATATTGTAAACTGGTCGGGACCGAACAATGAATATCTGAACCCTTATGCACTTACATTACCTGCCAACG
>NZ_JBFWMI010000045.1:0-26732 GCF_050251695.1 Macellibacteroides sp. | reverse complement strand
TCAAGTATCCCTTCGGGTAATATTAACTCTAATAATGATTGATTGATATCCTTGTCCATTTAATCTTATTTAGGAACACAAAGATAAATCATTTTAAATTTAGACCCAACTTTTGTCGGTGATCCAAGAAAATCTGAATCAACGTAAAAAGTTTAGGAATCAATGTTATGCATGTCACTTACATACTCTAAATAAAAAGAATGCTTCGTCTTTGACCCCTCTAAATACCCTTTTAAAAGCTTCAATCTTAGCGTTGAATGATTCACAACAAAACCTCACAGCTAGAAATTGCTCGTGTTATTGGTGTTCATCGTCATACTATCAGTGCATTTATTAAAGAAAATAATATGTAACAACATATCCCACTAAAGTTCTTTTATTATACTGAAAGAAATCTTATCTTTATACTGAAAGAAATTCAATAACGCTGGATCAAGATGCGGATCACGAACAAATTGGATACTGAATAAATTCAGTATCCCGTATCGTATATATTATTAAGTTCTTCACGCAATGCTCTTCTGTTTTTATATGTTGCTTTGAGATCGATAATAAGGTTTCTCACAGCATCGTCACCACCAAGTCTCTTCATATTCATTATATATCGGCAAGCATCTATATAGTAAGACCGTCCCACATTTTTTTCAACGAATACTCTTATTTCAGAATCATAAAGATCAATAAGCTGGTCCTTATACAATAAACTTAAATCCTCTTCTGCATCTGCAATTCTACGAAGTGTTAAGTTCTTTTGCAACAGGACAAGATAACGATCCCAGTACTTCTCCCAAACATATATATGAACCAGTTTTTCATAATTATACCAATGATCTTTTGCAATAAGTTCAGCTATCATTTTCTCCAGATAAACACTCCATGAGTCGCCCGGAACAGTTGTCTTTAAAAGATCATAGTACTCTTTAAATGATTCCTCTTCGGAGCTTCCCTCTAATATAAAATAGCGAGCTAATCGTATCGTATTTTCAACATCTCCGGTTTTCCGATAGATTTCTAACTGATATTTCCTCCATTTATCACACCGCCTGAAAGACTCATCTTTATCTAGCTCAATGGCATCATTCAATAGTTTCAGTGCGTATTTATAATCTTTAGAGTTTATTGCTCGCTTTACTAATTTTTCTCTAAAATCAGGATTTGAAACATTTTCTATCAAATATTGATTTATAGCCTCTTCGCTCTCTGTCATAAGCAATAATTCGTACATCATCTCCTGAGCTTTTCTATAATTCCTATCCCAACTATTTCCTGTAGGATGAATACTTTCAATATTAATACGAAGCCGTTCTTTTTCCTCTGGTTTTTTAAAAAGTTGGATCGCTAACTCTATAAGGTTTAAATGCCAGGCCCATCCATCTAATTTACCAGTCTCAAATGCAATCATCAGCTCATTAAACAGATCACCACGCTGTATTTCATCTAAATTGGATTCGATAATCTCTTTAATCAGGTCGAAAGCCTCATCAATAGCGCCTATTAGATAACCATCACTATCGTCTGCATTAATTATCACAGTGGTAACCTCTTCCAATACTGAGAAAATTATAGTTAAAGCTTGACTGTTATTTCCATTCTTAATAGACATTGCGGCTATATCAAGAATTTCCGATAGGGCAGAATGGAATTCTTTAACCTCCCGATAGTCCATATAACCATGTCGATCGGTAGAAGCTTGAATCAAATTCTTAATTTGATTTGCATAAATCGGTTTTGAGGAGGAATCCGGCACATTAACTTTAGCAAAATGCGACAAGAAAAGAGCCTGGAAATCCCGGTCATCGGTGCAGGTGCGCCGAACAAAATCTTTAAGTTCATTTACATTCAATGCGTCAAGAATCCTATCTATCCTATAATCATTCAGAATCTCATCGGGTAAAGAATTAGCATCATCTTCTGCCTCCATTGTTTCCGACGTAACATAATAATCCTGCAAGTCTTTTCTTATTTCAAAAAGAGAGGCTACAATGTGTTTACAGACAGCCCCATTACTAGCTGGGCATTCGCAGCTATAGTTTTCAACCCTCTTATCGGTAATAGTCAGATTAACGATAATACGTTCCGTATCTTGTAGAAATGTTCTGAATTTCCCATTGTCAAGTTCAATCAACCTCTGTACGCGGCCTGCTATATAATATCGAAGTCCCTCTTCCAATACAGACCTTTCAAGCTGGTCTTCAAATTCATCAAATACGATTCCCATTTACTAACTATTTAGAGCTCAATTTAAATTTTCATACTTCTCTCAAAGAATCAGATAATCAAGTCTATTAATTTCATAACTGGCACATTTGCAATTCATAAATAATGGCAAAACAGAATCAATAGATCGTAATATCATTAAAAGCTGTAAAAATAGCTAAACATTGGATTCTAAGCTCACAAATAAGCAGCTTTTCAAAGATAAATAAAGTAAGAGCTTCTGGTCTATTGCTAGTTCATAATTCCAAGGATTTATTAGCTCATGTATAACTATATAAAGATATAAATCCTGCCAATATATCTTTGGTTCAATGTTTATTATAAATTTGTGACCTACAAGCTTCTAGACCAATAAGAAAAAGAATGAACCATATTGACAGATTAATTGTATTCTACTTTTCGGGAACAGGAAATTCCCGGAGAATTGCTTTATGGCTTTCCGAACTTGCTTTGAAAAATAATATTCCATGTTGTTCATACGATATTGCAACAACAGATATTTCAACCGTACAACCAATTGATAACTCGGCTACCATCGTACTAATCTCTCCGGTACATGGATTTAACTTCCCGGAAATCACGTTGAATTTTATCCGCAACCTTCCCAAAGGAAAGAATCGGATTGTTTTAATGAATACAAGAGCCGGAATTAAATTATCCAAATTTATAATACCAGGACTGACAGGGATTGCTTTTATGCTTGCCGCAGCCATTCTGAAAAGTAAAGGATATACAATCGCGGGACAGATACCCTTCGATATGCCATCCAACTGGATTTCCATTCACCCGGCACTCAGAAGCAGACACATCGAATTTATCCTGACAAAGAACCACGACAAAGTGATCACGCATTTTGAGAGGCTCAATGCCGGGGAAACCGACTTTGCATCTAACAAGGATATCGTACAGGATATATTGATTTCGCCTGTTGCTTTGGCTTATTACTTCATTGGCCGGTATTTCTTTGCCAAATCTTACTATGCATCAGACCAATGTATTCATTGCGACCTTTGTATTAAGGAATGTCCGGTTAAAGCCATAAAAAAAGTGGATGGCAGGCCGTATTGGACATTCAGATGTGAGAATTGCATGCGATGCATGAACAATTGTCCTACCAACGCTATTGAAACAACGCACGGCTTATGGATAATAATTTTGTTTCTTACTCCATTTGTATGCAGCCTGCTGTATTATGGGATTCTACCAACAAGTCTGCATCACGGATTAGCCCATTTCATACTGTTTAATTTCATCTTTTTAGCCTTGATTACCCTACTCTACCGAATTCAGCAAATGGCATTAAAAAATAAAATATGCAGTAAAATCATCTCATGGATGTCTCTCACCCATTACAAATTCTGGGGAAGATATAAATGCAAGTAACTACCTCATCTCTTTCTACGCATTGAATATCTTTTCACCGCCTTAAACTATCCACCGGATTACTTAAAGCCGACTTCCATGTAATTGCGCTAACCGACGCAAGAGAAACAACAGAGACTAAGAGTAATGAACCAAGGCATGAATAAAGAGAGATATCAATGCGGTAAGCAAATTCCTGCAACCACCGTTCAGATACTACACAGGCCAAAGGGATTGCCACAACTGAGCTGATAGCAATCCACAAAAAAACAGGCTTAACCAACAGGCCTACGACTTGATACGTCTTTGCTCCGTTTATTTTCCGAATAGCGATTTCCTTAGTACGCTGGCGAACAGAGTAATAAGATATGCCAAACAGACCAAAACATATAAGTATAACACTGATAATTGAATACATCCTAAGCATTGCTGTCATCTCAATAATTTTGCCATTACGCTTAATAAACGTTTCATACATCTCGGTATAAGAAAAATACTCATCCGGCAGATATTGTCGCCAGAGTAAATTGATATCATGTATAGTTTTATTATTGTCACTGCCATCCAGTCGAATTTGCATGGAGGCAGTCCCGTTTCCTTGTGTTTTGGATTGTGTAATTACTACAGGTAATATTTTTTCTTCCAGCGAGTTAATATAGAAATCACTAACTACACCTGCAATCACAGATAATGTATCACCAGAATCCACATATTTCTTCAAAGGTTCTCCAAGTATATCCTGCGTCGATTTAGCCACTAGATCGACAAATGCTTTATTTACAAAAACAGCGTTAGAATATTTATCATGGATGTTTATCCATGGATCACCGGCTATCTGTTCAATCTTCAAAACTCTTATTAAGCCGGTATCTCCGGATAACTGCAATATCGCTGACTGAAATTCTGCTCCATCTTCTTTTTTCATATCTGCATGCATAATCCATGAATTTAGAAGAGAAACATCAGATGTAGAGACACCCGTCACTCCCGAAACAGATGTAATAGCCGACTTCAACGCTATCATCCGGTTCTTATCTCCGTTTAGTTCAACAACATTACGATACCTGTCTCCTCCCCTTTCCAATAACTGCAGCTGACTGTTTGCAGTGAACATGGCTATTAACAATACGATAGCTATCACAAACTGGACTGAGACTAACACTCCTACCCATCTGTTCTTTTGTTTCACTAAATATGTTTTTGAATAATCGGTATTGACTCTGCCTAATTTCAAGCTGATAAACAGTGACGCCGTAATTGCAAGGAATAATGCGATGCTTACGGTATAAGGAAAAAATTCTTTACTATAAAAATAGGAGGATGAAAACCCGGATGAAACGATCTTATTGAAGATTGGCAGGAAATCATTCATTAGCAATAATGAAAGCAGGAAGGCGATAATAACCATAAAAAAGAGATCTCCAAACATCTGAATACGAATTTCACGCTGTGTCGCACCCATAAGCTTTTGCGTCTGTAAGGTCTTCTGCTGTTGTATTACACGCGATAAACTCATGTTTAAGTAATTAAAAACAGCTATAAATAAAACAAGGATTGCCGAGATCAATCCAACCATTAGCAAGTTGTCTTTCCTGCAATGCCAAAAACTCAGGATCTGTTGATTATAAGTGGTGGACAAGGCATTATCCAACGTAATAAAAAAGTATTTCCCTCCGGCTAATGTCTGGATCTTATCCTCATTTACTTTCGCTTCAAAACGTTTTAAATCGGCTTTTTGAGTCATTAATAAAAGGGTAGCTCCACCCCACAGACTTTCAGGATCATAAATTAATCCGTCGAAGTTTACAGCCGACTGACTTCGATCCTTTACCACTGCGTTTACAACATATACTTGTTTTGTAACCTTACCGTCGAAGTCTACCACCCCCAAAAGGATCTCCTTTCCAATTGCATTCTGCTTTCCAAATAATCTGCCGGCTTGCTTTTCACTTAAGGCAATCGACCGGGGATTATCAAAGGTATTCCACGATCCGTATAAAAGTTCAAACGGGAAGAACAGTGGAAAGGACGGATTTACGTTTATTATTTCGATTGGATCAAAGGATTGGTGACCAACTTCAATATACTTGACCGGTAAGCTATTCAATTGCAAATAATCTTCAACCTCCGGATACTTTTCCTTTAATTGATCGGGAATCCCGGATTGCATATAAGCAACCTTTTCTCCGGGCTTTGAAGGCAGATCCTGCATAGTCCAGATAATACGCTCTTTGTTAGGATTGCTGTATTCGATATTATATTCGTGGGTAACAAATGCTACCAGCATATTCGTAAATGCAATGCCAACCGTTAAACTTAAAATAGCAATACAGG
The DNA here is from genome assembly GCF_050251695.1 of Macellibacteroides sp. Lineage (NCBI taxonomy): Bacteria > Pseudomonadati > Bacteroidota > Bacteroidia > Bacteroidales > Porphyromonadaceae > Macellibacteroides > Macellibacteroides sp. The sequence goes on along the minus strand of NZ_JBFWMI010000045.1, from coordinate 20,819 downwards.
CAAATGTTTTATTTCGCCACCAGTTACGGAAAATTAAAGTAACAAAGGTTTTCAACATAGTATTTGTATTAGAGTCAATAGGAAATCGTGTCGGGTACAACCCTGCCGTCAAATAAATTAATTATCCTCGAAGCATATCCTGCATCGTGCTCACTGTGGGTAACCATTACGATGGTAGTACCTTCCCGGTTTAAATCGGACAACAGATTCATCACCTCAGCACCGTTTTTACTATCCAGATTTCCGGTGGGCTCATCGGCAAGAATCAATTTGGGATTTGCAACCACTGCACGCGCAATGGCAACGCGCTGTTGCTGACCACCCGAAAGCTGTTGGGGGAAGTGCTTTTTTCTGTGCGATATCGCCATACGGGTCATCGCTTCATTCACGCGCCTTTTCCGTTCGTTTGCGGGAATCTTCATATAAAGCAAAGGCAATTCTATATTTTCAAAAACATTGAGCTCTTCAATCAAATTAAAACTCTGAAACACGAATCCGATCACACCTTTACGCAGGTCGGTTCTATTACTCTCTTTCAGATTCGACACATCTGTTCCATTCAGTATGTAGGAGCCGGAAGAGGGGTTGTCCAACAAACCGAGTATATTAAGCAGGGTTGACTTTCCACAACCCGAAGGCCCCATTATAGCCACAAATTCACCTTCCGTAATCTCGATGTTTACATCGTTCAATGCCCATGTTTCAACCTCTTCCGATCGAAAAATCTTTTTTAAATCTACTGTTTTAATCATGATAGTAAAATTACATATTATTATTCATTCTTTTTTACGAGTGTATTGAATCAGACCGATTTCACTGTTTCCGCCGGGTTTTCACTGGCTGCCTTATATAACTTTGATAAGATGCCAGCAACCACAATCAGAAGAATCAGGCCAAACACACTTACAAAAATCCACCACTCCAAATGGATACGGCAGACGTATTGTTCCAACCAACGCTGCATAATATAAATTCCCATGGGGAAGGCGATAATACACGCCAGTACGGTTACAAAAACGTATTGTTTGATAAACAACTTAAATATCTCTGAGATGCGTGCTCCATTCACTTTGCGGATTGCAATCTCTTTCCTCCGTTGATTACATGAAAATGTAATCATGGAATATACCCCGAAAGTCACAATCAGAAGGGCGACTAAGGTCATCAGTCCCAACAATACAAGCAGGTATCGTTCCGATTTGGTATAATCGGTATAAACATCATCCATATTTAGTATGGTGACTCCCTTTGTTACACCGCTTTTAGCAAATACAGCTAAAATAGCCTGTTCGGTTTCAATTCTATTGTCCGGACTATATTTATAAGCATAAAAACCCGAAACACCTCCATTATCCGGCTTTTTACTCTGCAGAGATCTGTACACACAAGGCAGAACAGGCAATAACGGCGAATCAATATACAGATCCGGAATGACACCTACAATAACCCAATCTTGTAGCTTCTTCCCTATCGGATCATCAAAGCCAAGCACTCGTTTGGCCGTTTCATTTATCAGGCACTCTTCCACTACACCCTGTCGCAGGTTCCTTCCGGACAAAATAGGGATAGAGAAAAATTGTGTAAAATCCGGACCATTCACATTAACAATTTCAACCTCCACTGCTTCAGCAAATTTCTTGTCGCCTGCCTCCGAAATTTTGCTGCTTGCTCGTCCGCCGCGCGGTAAAAATATCCGGTTAAACGGTATCACCTCTTCAACCCCCTTAATTTTCTGTATCTCATCTATGGGAACTCCTCCATACCAAGACTGAATCGTATTTATATTGAACCTGTCAAATCCAATATCCGAACGATTTAAATTACGTAACTGCAGATAAAAAACAAGCGAACAAAATAGCAACAACACGCCAAATATCAATTGAATCAACAAGCTTACTACCGTGAAGCGATTCTGAATTCCTCCAAATACTTTCGTCTCCGGTTGAATATTTTCCCTGATACTTCGCTTCATCAGCAAACGAATGGGGAAAAATGCTGTAACAATCGAAATGATGGCAATGGAACAACCATACAATAATGCTTCAAGCATAAAATAAGATCTTGGAGCCTCTATCATCGACAGTTTCAAGAATGAGGGGTAAAGACATTCGGTCAGCAAGCCTCCTATGAAAAGAGATATAAACAAAACCAACAAGAATTCGGTCATCAACATCATCAGAAGCTGTTTGTCCGACGAACCATTTACTTTTCGCAGGGCAAGCTCTTTCCCTCTCATTTTTATTCTGTTTACAAAGAGCATAAGATAATTAAAAAGACCGCAAAAGATTACCATCAAAGAAACCGCAGCAAAAATCTTTAAATGATTAAACTGAATGACAGTCTTTTCATTTGGTATCTGATAGTGTGCTTTTCTCAACGGAATAAGCTTGAAAGACATTATCCCCTGTTGAGAATTTTCGACTTCGATTTGACTCATCTTTTTAGCCAATGCATTTACATCGGCACCTTCCCTAACTTTAAGAAATGTAATTGTGTGGTAGCTACACCAATAACAATTATCGTCTTTACGTGGCCGGCGCGGACTTATTTGTATTAAATCAAAGGGCACATTGCTATGGTAGCTTCTATCTGGGATTAATCCGGAAAAAAATAAAACAGAATCTCTACCCTCTTTATTCAGTCGTTGCATCATTGATTCTGTGGCATAAAATACATCCGAAGAAATAGGATGCTTAATACGTGGCTTGTATTCTGCATAAAACACATTGAAAAACGATGTATCAGTAATGATCTGATAACAATCGGCAATAGAATCTATTTGATCATTAAAATAAAAAAAGGCCAAGTTATCATTTAAAGATGTAGAAATATCGATAGATGTAGCGGCCTCAACCTCCGGGAAGGTCGATTCAAGGTAGAGTGCTAACGGTTCGGGGGTTACCTTTTGTATACCACCGGTCAATTTAGGATCCACCTTCACCACCTGATAAATACGGTCGGCATCGGGAGTAAAGGAATCGTACGAATATTCGAAGGAAATCCAGGACATCGTAAACGAAAAAGCCATAAATCCGATTGCCAGGCCTAAGATGCTGATAACAGACTGAGCCTTATATTTGAGCAGGTTTCTCCATGCAACTTTTAAAAAGTACAAAATCATATTTTATTGTTTATAGTTACTCGTTTATTACTAATTCCTCCACATCTCCCAAGCGGGTATATCCATTCACCACCACTTTGTCTCCGGCGCTCAATCCGCTCAGTATTTCATACTGTACGGGATTCTGCCTGCCAACGGTTATAGGTGTGCGAATGGCTTTACTTCCGGACTCATTCAACTTATAAATCCAGTGACCGCCAGTGGATTGATAAAAATCTCCCCGGGGAATCACGATTGCTGTTTCCGGCAAGCCCAATTCCACCTGTACACGATAGCTTTTCCCGATACGTACATTCTCCGGTTTAGCTCCGGTAAAAACCATATCTACCTTAAACTGACGATCTTTCACTTCGGGAACCACCTTGGACACCTTTAACGGATATTTCACTCCCTGATAGGTTACGGACGCCGGAAGTCCCACCATGATACGATCAATATAATATTCACTTAACAACGTATTTATTTTATAATTGTCCATCACCTTTATTTCTCCTATATTCTCTGCTTGCCCCACCCGCTGTCCGAGTGTAACATTCAGAAAACTAAGCTGACCATCCATAGGGGCCCGCACAACTAAATTATCCAGCCGGTTGCCGGCATGCAATCGGTTTTTCCGGGCACGATCCAGATCATTTTCCATCAATTCGCGTCGCAGACAAGTGGCAGAACTGTCCTGTCTGAGTCCATCCATCAACAAAGCGGTACTTCTCGCCTTGAAAGTATACTCTTCGCGTTGCACCTCAAGCTGGGCCTTACTTTTAACCCCCATCTTGAATTCCTCTTCGCCTAACTGGAAATCCTTAGCCAACCGGTTCAGTTCAAATTCGGCTTGCAAGGTCTGCTGCTTCAAAAGTATTGTTTTTTGATCCATTTCCAGCCTTCTCTCCTGATAAAGGATGCGTTGTTTCTGCCATTCGTCTTCCTGCTCTTCAATTATGCGGGTCAGCTCCGGATTATTCATCACTAAAATGGTATCTCCTTTTCGTAACATGGCTCCCTCTTCGGCAACCAACTGCTGTACCATACCCGCTTCCAATACATTGAGTTTGATTGTAAGAATGGGTTGCACAATCCCCTCTGCATCCACATAATCCAGAAACTTTGCCTGTTCAACTTCTGCAACACCAATTTTATTGGCATCGATCCGCAGTTTCTTTACACCCGACAAATTATAAATTACAAACACTATAAAAGCACAGAAAGCGGTTATCGCCCACAGATACAATCTGTACCGTACCCAGACAGATCTCTTTGGGAGGGGTTTATCCATCGATGTATCTGTCGATTCATGGAAGGAAGCTGACTTATTCTGATTATCCATTTTGTTTCTAGTTGTTTTTCTTAGTTATTGAATTGCACTTCGGGCAGATAAATGGGAACGTTTGAGGCAAAATCGTACCCGGTAATACTGCGTAGCCCATAATAAAGACTCCAATAAATTTTAAGTTCGTTGATATAGGCACGTTGAGAACTATCTTTTTCGGAGATTGAGGCATTCAGATCGAGCACAGTGGACTTCCCCAGCAAATACAGTCTGTAGGCAACTTCATTCCGGCGAACGGCACGATCGGCAGTCATCCGGGCAATGCGGATTTTATCCGACTGCAGATTAAACTGCTTCACAATCTTGAAAACATTGGCATCAAAGTCCGTACGTGCCTGCGCCAGATTGGTTTTTATTTTAGACAAGTTACTTTTGGCAACCTCAACCCTGCCTCTGCCAACGCCCCAATCCAGGATAGGAATACGGATACCCAGACTTACAAGCTGCTGGTCGAGGGGACTTCGGTAAGCAGAACGCAGGGTTTGGTCTGCCTGCGTTAGTCCGAACTCAACATACAGATCCGCTTTCAATCGGTTGGCAGCTTTGGTGTTTGCCACCATACTTTCGGCCTCAAGTTCCTGTAAGGCGAACGATTCCAGATCCGGACTATTCCGGTGGGCATACTTCAGGGCATCCTTTTCCGGAACGATAAATACCGGTACCGAGTCACTTACAATCGTTTCTATCTCTACGGTGTTTTTTATGCCCAGAAAACTTCGCAAATCCTGCACATTGTCGCTTACCTCGATGGCTGCGTTCAGTTTGCTGGTCTGCTCCGACAGGAAATTGATCTCCAGCTGAAGCATCTCGTTTTCGGTAATGGTTCCTATTTTATATCTTCCCCGGGCATATTGGAACAAGGTATCCGCCGCAGCATAGTTGAAGGAGGCCGACCTCCAGTTACTTTGTGCCGTAGCCAGTTGAAAGAATTTACCAACAGCTGTGGCAGCAACCAGCTCGAGGGTCTCTATATACATTTTCTTTGCCTGCTGATACCGTACCGGCTCGATCTTCCGGTTCCACTTCAGGTGGTTATATCCAAACAGGTTTTGAGAGTATCCTATTACCAAAGGGGTAGACCTGTAGGATACCTGTTTGTCTGAAAAAATATCCAGTCGCTGCAACCCTGTTTGAAAATAGACGTTTCCTCCCAGAAAAGATAGATTCTGACTAATCGTAACAGCTCCATCATTCAGCAACTGGTTACGGTGCACAAACCCATCCTTTCCGTCGGAAAACGTAATGGAACTTATAGAGCGGTTTAGTGTTGTATTGGAACTAAAAGAGATACCCGGCAAGTAATCGGCTTTGTGTGATCGCCATGCCCAATAAGCTGCCCTGTACTGATGACGTGCAGCAATCGCTTGCGGAGATTGCTTTTGAGCCAGCAGCACAGCCTCCTCCAGTGTGATACGAAGCGTATCACCGGCATATACTTTATCAAAGGAAAGCAGAATAAACAGTATGCAGATTGCTCTTTTCATGCAATACAGAATACAAAAGGGATGCCAAGAACATATCCGACTAGTTTACAAAGAGATATCAATTTGATCCCTTTTTATTTATGTGCATTTTCGCACAAACATGATGCGTTATCGCACCTGTTGTATACGGATATTATACCTATATTTGCCATACTATGCAAAGACAAGGTAACATACTAATTGTAGACGACAACGAAGATATTCTGTTTGCGCTTAACCTGCTTTTACAACCCCATGTAGAAAAGGTGAAAGTTACGACACAGCCCGAACGTATCGAACATTTCATTTCCACGTTCCACCCGGACGTTATTCTGCTGGATATGAATTTCAACCGGGATGCAAGCAGCGGACAAGAGGGTTTCTTTTGGCTCGAAAAGATTAAAAAGGCGGATCCGGATGCGGTGGTTATATTTATTACCGCTTATGCAGATACCGATAAAGCAGTGAGGGCAATCAAAGCGGGTGCTACCGATTTTATATCCAAACCCTGGGAAAAAGAGAAGTTGCTTGCAACGGTTTCAGCGGCCCTGGAGCTCCGGAAAAGCAAGAACGAGATATCCAGTCTTAAGCAACAGGTAGCGGCATTGGAAAGCAACCATATCTTACCCGAAATTATAGGGGAAAGTACGGCGATGCAGGAACTATTCGGCACCATCGAAAAATTAAAAGATACGGATGCCAATATCTTTATTCTGGGAGAGAACGGTACCGGAAAGGACTTAATAGCCCATTTGCTGTATGCCAACTCTCCTCGTGCCGGTAAATCCTTCGTTCATATCGATTTGGGTAGTATACCGGAACAACTGTTTGAAAGCGAGCTGTTCGGGTATACGAAAGGGGCCTTTACCGATGCAAAAAAGGAGAAACAGGGACGTATTGAAATGGCATCGGGTGGAACGCTATTTCTGGATGAAATAGGGAATCTGTTGCCGGCAATGCAATCCAAACTGCTTACAGTTATAGAGAAGAAGCAGATTATCCGCCTTGGGGCTACAACGCCTATCCCCATTAATGTACGGCTTATCTGTGCAACGAATGCCAATATTCATGATATGGTTGCGAAGGGGGATTTCAGACAAGACCTTTTGTATCGCATCAATACCATCGAATTACATATTCCGCCGCTCCGCGAGCGGGGAAACGACATCGTACTCCTTGCCAATCATTTTATGCAACATTACGCTAGAAAATACAAAAAGGATATCCGGAATCTTTCGGCATCGGCTTGCCGTAAGCTTAAGGAGTACAGTTGGCCCGGCAATGTGCGTGAGTTGCAGCATGCCATGGAACGTGCCGTAATTCTTTGTCAGGGTTACATGCTAAACGCAGACGATTTCATGCTTAAGCAAACATCCGTTGGCAGACTGGCCGATGAATGTCTAAATCTGGAAGAGGTGGAAAAAAATACGATCGAGAGGGCTTTAGTTCTGAGCAACGGGAATATGAATCAGGCGGCCGACTTACTGGGAATCTCCCGTTTTGCTTTGTATCGCAAAATAAGTAAATACGAAAAGTAACATGAAGCTTACAAGCAAACAGCTATTTATACTCAAGATACTCTGTATCGTTGTGCTGTCTCTGGCAGGTACATGGTTTTTTACGAAAACGCTTTATTTTTGCGCAGTTTTCGTGTTGGCCGGAATTGTGGGTCTGGCCTGCTCGCTGTATGCCGACCGCAGGAAATTGGTGGAACGTATGGAACGAATGATCTCCGAAATTCATCATGCCGATTTTTCTTCTCACTTTTCTAATCCGCATTCGGATAAGGAAATTGATAGTTTATCCACAAAGATGGACGAGGCACTGGAGGTATTTCGCAACCGGATGCACGATTCGATGATGGATGAAACCGAAACCATTGCCTGGCAGAAGCTGATCAGTGTGCTTACCCATGAGATAATGAACAGCATCGCTCCCATATTATCGTTATCGGAGACATTAAGCGAACGGGATGTTGCAACCGATGCCGATACGGAGGAGTACCGGATTATGAAACAGGCGATGGAGACTATCCACCGCAGGAGCAAGGGGTTGCTTTCGTTTGTTGAGAATTACCGCAAACTCACCCGTGTACCGCAGCCAACGAGGCAAGCTATGGATGTAGCCCTATTATTCAAATCGCTGCATCAACTGGTGGAATCAGATAGTATCCATTTTACTTATAGTGTATACCCCGTACATTTAATGTTGAATGCCGACCGCAGTCTGGTCGAACAGGTGCTTATAAATTTGTTAAAGAATGCCCATGAAGCATGCCTTAACCAGGTAAAGCCACAAATAGAGCTTAAAGCAGCTAAAGTTGGTAACGAGGTATTGATTACCGTATCAGACAACGGTCCCGGAATTTCGTCCGAGGCGATGGATAAGATATTTATTCCCTTTTATTCCACCAAACCCAACGGATCCGGCATAGGGTTAAGTCTCTGCCGGCAGATTATGGTTCGCCACGAAGGAAAGATAGGAGTTGAATCGGATGGGAAAATAACCTGTTTCAAGCTACACTTTCCCATCCTGGATTCCGGCAAATGATAGTTTACAGCAAGGGACTGTTATTATCTTGAGCGTTTCTTTGTAACCAGCAGGCGGTCTACGGCAAATTTACCCGGTCCGGTGATATAGGTCATCAGATAAACCATCAGATAGATAAACGCAGGCTCTTTTGCGCTGAAAGGATCTGCGGCATGTATTACAAAGAAGGCAATTACCATGGTGAATATCAACGGGATTAATGCCAGACGGTACAGCGCCCCCAGAATAAAGGCTACCGAACAGATTACTTCCGCAAAGATGGCCAGACTCAATGAAACGGTACTTCCCACACCCAGCGGATCGGGGAAAGCGGACGACATTGCATCAAAATTATCCCACTTCTGCATCCCGTGGGTGATCATCAATACGCCAAAAAGAATACGGAATCCAAGAATAAAAAGGGAGAAGCCTGTGGCATCTGGTTTAGAAGGGAAAAGAAATTTTTGTATCATATTTCAATTTATTAATGTTTCAACTTTATTTTGTATAACAGGCTGCTTATTTAAGTTGTTCGTAAATAGAGGAAATAAAGTGAAATAGGGCAGCTTTTAGGGCACACTATACGGGGCGGTGAGTCCGGATAAGTAATTCTCTTATAATACTCCAGATGGAATACCATATTCCTCAGCTGTGGAATTATCATTCTATATCTGAAGTACGATAATACCTCAGCTGCAGAATTATGTAAATAGGATATTAAACAGATTAATTATATACTACTTTGGGGATAGTTAGTAGTTGTAAAAGAGGCAATGGATAGAGATGATATACTCACCTTGAAGCATATGTTCTAATATTAGAGAATGGAGATCTTTCAAAAAATCTCAACAAATCTACACTTGATTCAAATAGCGATTTCATCCGCTAAACAGTTCCTTCAAGTAGTTTTTCCCTCAACTTTTCCTGTTGGGTCGCTGACAGATGACAGATGATGATGGATTGATTTTTGCATCTGTCATTGTCGGCATCCCTTATCCAGAAAGGATTCTGGATGGTTTTGTGACAGATGACAGATCGAATTTGCTTTTTTTGTTTTTCTTGAAACGATAGGTTAAAAAACAACAGAGGCGACACATCCTATGATATGTCGCCTGCTGCTTTAAACTGTGACCAGGGAGGGATTCAAACCCTCGACCTTCAGAACCGGAATCTGACGCTCTATTCACTAAGCTACCCAGCCAATTACAGCGCAAAAGTATATATAATTCTGACGCAAACCAAATCTTACGACCAAAGAGTTCAGACGAAACATTATTTTCCGAACCTACACATCATCTGTTATTTTGTTTTATATATTTGCTTAAAGTATGTCAAAATGCAATAAATTAAGAAATAAAATTGCTAATTTACTATTAATCCGTATCTTTGCCTCTCATAATTTGATATTTCAAAAAACACATAACAATCTATGAGTTACCTAATTAAACCTAAGGGTTACAAGGCTTTGCTTAACCTTGCGCAAACAGAAATGGGGATAAAACAGATTAAAGATTTCTTTCAGCAGAATCTTTCGTCCGAATTGCGTTTGCGACGCGTTACAGCCCCCCTGTTTGTACTGAAAGGGATGGGTATCAACGATGATCTGAACGGTGTGGAACGTGCAGTTTCTTTTCCGGTGAAGGATCTCGACGATGCAAAAGCCGAAATTGTACACTCGCTTGCTAAATGGAAAAGGCTGACCTTGGCCGATTATAATATTGAAGAGGGCTACGGAATCTACACGGATATGAACGCCATCCGTTCGGACGAAGAGCTGGGCAACCTTCACTCTCTTTATGTTGATCAGTGGGACTGGGAGCGGACCATCAGCAAAGAAGACCGTAGCATCGGGTTTCTTAAAGAGATCGTTTGCCGCATCTATGCTGCCCTGGTTAGAACGGAGTATCTTGTATACGAGATGTTTCCCGAGATAAAGCCTACCTTGCCAAGCACAATATTCTTTATTCACTCTGAAGAGCTGCTCCAGATGTATCCGGATCTTACGCCCAAAGAGCGCGAAGATAAGATAACGAAGGAACACGGTGCCGTATTTATCATGGGTATCGGTGCACAATTGAGTGATGGACAGAAACACGACGGACGAGCACCGGATTACGACGACTGGTCTACCGTTGCCGAAAACGGACTGAAGGGGCTTAACGGCGATTTGCTGGTTTGGGATGATATCCTGGATCGTGCCATGGAACTGTCTTCCATGGGTATCCGGGTGAACAAAGAGGCCTTGCTCCGTCAGCTTACCTTGTGTAATGCCGAGGAGAAGAAAGAGCTTTACTTCCACCAGCGACTGCTTAACGACGAACTGCCATTAAGCATTGGCGGCGGAATTGGTCAGTCCCGTTTGTGTATGTTTTACCTTCGTAAGGGTCACATCGGCGAGATTCAGGCAAGTATTTGGCCCGAAGCGATGCGCAAGGAGGCTCTGGAAGCAGGCATGCCTCTCATTTAATATTGATTTACATGGATGTCAAAATAGAAGAAAGCTGGAAAGAGCGATTGTCCGGAGAGTTTGAGAAGGATTACTTCCGTCAGCTTACCGGATTTGTGAAGGAGGAATATAAGCGTACAACCGTATATCCTCCCGGTCCACATATTTTCGAGGCTTTTAATGCTTGCCCGTTCAACCAGGTTAAAGTGGTGATTCTGGGGCAGGATCCCTATCACGAACCCGGACAGGCACACGGTTTGTGCTTTTCGGTTCAGGATGGCACCCCTTATCCTCCGTCTTTGGTCAATATCTTCAAGGAACTTGAAACGGACCTGGGTATTCAAAGACCGGCCAGCGGTAATTTGCTGAGGTGGGCATCCCAGGGTGTTCTGCTGCTCAACGCCACGCTTACGGTTAGAGCTCATCAGGCCGGTTCGCATCAAAACAAGGGATGGGAAACGTTTACGGATGCCGTTATACACCGTCTGGCAGAAGAACGCAGGCATATTGTATATATTCTTTGGGGATCGTATGCTCAGAAGAAAGGAGCCTTTATAGACACGAAGCAGAATCTGGTGTTAAAGTCGGCCCACCCCTCCCCGCTTTCTGCCTACAGGGGATTTTTCGGGAACAAACATTTCAGCAAAACAAACGAATACCTGCAAGCTAACGGGCAGCAGCCCATTTCCTGGTAAGCGTATTATAGATAAAACAAGAAGGGGTGCCGTTATTGGCACCCCTTCTTGTTTTATCTATAATATACTTAATACCACTGCTGTCCTTCGCGGTAGCTGCTGCTCTGGTTGTACTTAAGGTCTTTAAGCAACGACGAGCTAACGGCGATGGTAAAGGTATACGATTTATACGGTCCGATGGGAATAAAGCTTCCCGACATCTGCCAACAGTGCAAATCGCGCGTTACGCTGCAGTTCATGTAAGCGATCTTTTTGGTATCGAAATCGTAGGTTGCATTGAAGTTAAAGCGCCAGTTTTTGGTTGGCTGTATATTTCCGTTGAAGCTCAGGTTATGGGTAAGCTTGTACTTATATTCCAGCGTATTCGGATTAAAATCGCCATAGCCAAGGTTCATCCCGTAACTGAAAGCAAGACTCCAGGGCACTTTATTGGCCTGATAGCCATCGGCGTCAAACTCGCCCAACTCTTTCTTCTTTTCGCGTAAACGGCCGCCTTCGGCTGGTTGAGCGTCTGTTTCGGGATTCATTCCGTCTGCCAGTTCACCCTCTTCTCCTGTACCTTGCTGACTTCCATCCTTATTTGTTTCGTCGGTTTTACCTCCGCCAAACAATTTGGAGAACGTATCGTTATTCAACGTATACGAGAAGTTGGTACTTGTCGACCGTAACCGGCCGAAACCTTTTCCTGCTTCCCATCGGGGTACATTCACCTTTCGTCCTTTTTCGTCGTACGTATACGTATCGAACATGGCATTCAGGTTCAGGGTATAGCTTTTAGAGAACTTCAGTCGGAGTCCAACCGACATATCGCTCCATTTAAAGGAGTCGGCAGCCATATTATAACTCATAGCCAGCGAAAGCTTATCAATCAGACTAATCTTTTTGAATCCGGTAGAATCTTCGTCGCTTCGTATTTTCATCTCCACGTTGTTGTTGATAGAGAAGCTCAACGATCCCTGCTTTCCCTGAGGTGCCGGACCGAATATCTGATTCGCATAAGGAGAATAGGTATTGGTGTACATTTCGCCATCTTCGTCCATATACGTATAGGATTCATAAAAACCGTATCTCGGATCGCCAAAGTCGGGCGCAGCACTAAGGCTGATTGAAGGCTCGAAACGGTGACGGATCATCTCCACCTTGTTTCCGAGGAATGGAAGCGGCTTATAAAATCCATACATCGTAGTTGAGGCAGATAATGAAGCGTTGTAGTTGTACACCCGGTTAAACCCGTAAATGGTATCCGAAGGCATCAACCGATTGCTCGTTTCATTCCATGCCTGCATAACCTTACTGGTATACCAGCGCTCGGTGTAGTTGAACGATGGAGATATATTGATATATTTAAGAAACGTAAATGTAGCAGAAATAGGAATATTGTGCTGCATACCGTTACGCCAATCCTTCACCAGGCTGGATTGCATCAACTTATTTTCTTTTGTATCGATGCTGTTACGCAGATAGCCGGAGTAGCTCATAGATATCTTTTCGTACCATTTTTCGCTGCCAACGGCATGTTTGCGCTTGAACGGATAGATACGACTCATAGTAATCGACACATCCGGCAGGGTTACCGAGATGGAGGAGTCTCTGGAACGTTGGTTCACATTCATTGTGGCCGACAAGCTGAAGGGGCTGTTGGGGAAACGTTGTGAAAGACTTACACTCGATCCTTTGGTATTGCTGGTTGAATTCTGATTGTAAATATTGGTAAGCTGGTTGCGGTCGTAGCTGCTGGTTGCAAAGTTCACACTTGCCGAGAAACTGCGGTAAGGGTTTGCTTTGGCATCCTGCGAATGCGTCCAGGTAATTTTAAAGTCTTTGGATTTACTGTATTCCTGAGGCACCACTTTATCTCCCAGAATGGTGGTAAGCAGCGATGCATTGAAATTACCGGAGTACTTGTATCGTTTACGGTAAGCGGAACGGGCAGACAATCCCCACGATCCTTTGGTATAGATTTCGCCGGTAAGAGCCAGGTCCACATAATCGCTTAAGGCAAAGTAGTAACCTCCGTCCCTCAAAAAGAAACCACGGTCCATCTCGTCGCCAAAGGTAGGCATGATGATACCGGACGAATAGCTTTCCGAAAACGGGAAGAATCCAAAGGGGATAGCCAACGGAAGAGGCACATCCTCTATCACAAGGTAGGCCGGTCCGGTTACAATATTCTTTTTAGGACGTACCTTCGCTTTGGAAAGCTGCAGATAAAAGTGAGGATGGTCATGGTCGTCGCAGGTGGTATACTTACCTCCCATCATGAACATGTCGTTGTTTGCCATCTTTTTGGTTCGTCCGGCGGTAACAAACCCTTCACCCTGCTGAGTGATTACGTCGGTTATGTATCCCTTCTTAGTCCCGAAATTATACCGCATGGTTTTGCTTTCGTACTGCTGTTCTCCGTCTTTAAAGAGCGGATAACCAAATTCTTCACCAATCGAGTCCAGACCGAACTTGGCAAATACCAGACTACTGTCCATGTTCATCTCGATCACTTCCGACTGGAGTTCGATCTGTCTGTACTTTACATTCCCTTCTCCAAACAGATAGGCCCAGTTGCCGGCAGTCATCAGTATGGAATCCTTGGCCTGATAGGTAACTACGGCATCCAGCGAATTCTTCTTTTTGCGGACGGTATCCTTAGCCATCAAGGTATCTGTCTTGATTTGAAGCGAATCGGGAGTAAGCTTTACGGTATCTTTAGGTACAGAAACCGTATCCTGCCTGGCCGGAGCAGAAGAATCATTGGCTACACGAACCTCCTGGGCGCGTATCACCAAACCTCCCAAAAGGGTGATAAATAATATGATAAGGATTTTATGTTTATGAAACATCCTGTATTTCTTTGCAGTTTCAGCTGGCAAATGTATAATAAATAACCCGATTATGCTTGGTTTATTCCCCTAAAAAGAGTTTACACCATGTATCAAATTGTAAAAGAGTCTCGTCTCCGAAACGAGCAAGCCCTTTTCGTACCTTCTCGACCGACTTTTCCTTTTCCAGTTTTGTTTTGCTGTAGAACTTGTCGGCAAAGCAGATAAGTTGCTCTTCCATACTTACGGGCCGCATATCCCGGTGAGGGATAGGCAGGTTTCGTTCGATTATCATTTGAGGTGATATACCCGTTCCGGTATGACGTTCGCACACCAAAGCATGTTTTGGCAATCCTTCGCGGCGAAGGATGTCGGCTCCCAGATAACCGTGACAAATATATTCTGCCTCTCCGTGGCAATCGATCTCGGGGGCATTGCACAGATAGATGCCGATGTCGTGCAACATAGCTGCCTCTTCAACGAATCGGGTATCCAGATTAAGCTCCGGATGCATCCGTGCAATTGCCAGTGCCTTGTCTGCCACTGAACGGCTGTGTGTAACCAGTATATGATACACATCGGAGGTATTGGAATAATACCTGTTAATTATCTCAATAGGGTCCATCTGTTAATGTTCAATTTAATAGGTGCAAATTTAGGGAATCATAGCGACATTTGCTACTTTTGTTGCCAGTAAGGGATGTATAGAAAATGAAAGTTATATCTTGGTTTGTTTTCATCCTGTGCTTTCCATTGTATACAATGGGCGGTCCGGGTATTCCTCCAAAGGGTTCTTCCTTGAAATTAGGGGCAGAAAGGATGGAGGTTGTTACGCGTTTGCTGAAAGACAAGCGAGTTGCCCTGGTGGTAAACCAGACTTCCGTAATTGAAGACGGGCAGGTACACTTGCTGGATGCATTGCTTAACAAAGGAATTGATGTTAAAAAGGTATTTGCCCCCGAACATGGTTTCCGGGGGACTGAAGATGCCGGGAAAGAGGTGGCCGACAGCAGGGATATTAAAACCGGCACCCCGATCATTTCTATTTACGGGAAAAACAAGAAACCAACCGCCCAACAGCTGGAAGGCATAGATGTGGTGGTTTTCGATATACAGGATGTGGGTGCACGTTTCTTCACCTATATCAGTACCATGCATTATGTGATGGAGGCTTGTGCGGAGAACGATAAAGATTTTATTGTTCTGGACCGCCCCAACCCCAACGATTACGTGGATGGACCGGTGCGACAAAAGGGTATGGAGTCTTTTGTGGGGGTAGATCCGATACCGGTGCTGCACGGACTTACCGTGGGCGAGCTTGCCTGGATGATAAACGAAGAGGGATGGCTTGACAGTACACCGGATTCGTGTAAACTGATGGTTGTGAAAATGGAGAACTGGAAACATGGCGATCCCTATTGGCTGCCTGTAAAACCCTCTCCCAACCTGCCCAACGATCAGGCAATCCGTCTGTATCCTTCCCTTTGTTTCTTAGAAGCAACCAATATAAGTGTGGGAAGAGGTACCTTCTTTCCATTTCAGGTGATAGGGTATCCCGACAAAAAATACGGAGAGTTTTCTTTTACTCCCGAACCGCTTCCGGGCTTTGATACCAAACCGCTTCAGAATGGGAAGACGTGCTACGGGGTCGACCTGAGGGAACTGCCTTTCGAAGGGGGATTAACGTTGCGTTTTCTGCTCGATTTCTATAAGATGGCGGGCAAGGATCAGGCTTTCTTTTTCTCCAGACCTTCGTGGTTCGACCTGTTGGCCGGTACTAAACAGCTCCGCTATCAGATTATCCGGGGAATGAGCGAAAAGGAGATTCGGGATTCGTGGAAGCCGGAGCTGGACAATTACCGTAAAATGAGAAAAAAGTATTTGCTTTATAAAGATTATCCTGTTAAAAAATAAATATGGAATCGGCTCTTCAAGATATAGCTACATAGCCTTCGGGTAGAGTCTGTTCCTTTTTCTTTATCATTATAATAACAAATTAATTTACAGATGAAAAAAGTTGAAAAGATTGCAGGACAAGCACTGCGTTTCCGTCGTTTTGCACGGAAGAACTTTGCTGTTTTCTGCAGTTTGCACAAAGTGGTGAACATCGGCGTTATTACGGCCTCAACCCTGCTCTTTGCCCTTCCGGACACGGCTCAGGCTCAGGAAGTAATTAAGCATGCTGCTTCGGAAGAAGAAACATCGGTTTCGTTGGACGAAGTGGAGGTTACCGCCTCAAGAGCACCCATGGCGCTGAATCAGGCTGCCAGAATTGTGACGGTTATTTCAGCCCGCGAGATTGCGGCGGCGCCGGTCACCAGTATCCAGGATTTATTAGAGTATGCCGCAGGCGTGGATGTGCGGCAACGAGGCGAAGGGGGAACCCAGGCCGATATTTCCATCCGCGGAGGAACTTTCGATCAGATTGCCGTACTTCTTAACGGCGTGAATCTTTCCAACCCTCAGACAGGTCATTACAGCTTCGATATTCCTGTCAACCTTTCCGACATTGAACGTATAGAAATTATTTCGGGTCCGGCTTCCCGTATTTTCGGAGCCAGTGCTTTTGCCGGAGCCATAAACATCATTACCAAAGCGAAAGCCGAAAAGGTGATCACTACAGATGCATCCGCAGGTATGCACGAATGGTGGAAACTGGAAGCGGGCATCAACCACCAGTCTGGTAATTTCAGTCAGCGGCTTTCGGCCGGATACAATTCTTCGGGTGGCTATACAGACAATACCGATTTTAAGATACTCAATCTATTCTGGCAAGGGGTAGCCAGGACTGATGAGGCCGATCTATCCTTTCAGGCGGGTATAAACGACAAAGGCTACGGGGCCAATAGTTTTTATTCGGCTGCCTATCCCAACCAGTACGACAAAACACGCAGGTATTTCTTATCGGCCGGTGCCGAGACAAAAGGACGGATTCGCTTCACTCCCAAATTATATTGGACACGGCACACCGATCGTTTCGAGTTGTTCCGCGATAACCCTGCCTCCTGGTACACGGGGCACAATTACCACGAATCGCAGGTTTTCGGTTCTTCCCTTAATGCTTCAACTTCGTGGGCACTGGGACAAACCACAGCGGGGACGGAATTCCGCAACGAAGGCATCCGAAGCAACGTGTTGGGTACGGATCTTAAACAACCCCAGGAAGTTCCTTCATACGATGGCATATTTTTCACCAAAGGTGCCAACCGGAGTAACCTGAGTTTTTTCCTCGAACATAATATTTTATTAAAACGGTTCACTCTTTCGGCCGGATTGCTCGCCAATTACCATACCGACCTCGACAATAAGATAAGGTTGTATCCGGGCATCGACGCTAGTTACCGCATCGGCACCAACACTAAGGTATATGGAAGCTGGAACAGGTCGTTGCGTATGCCAACCTTCACCGATTTGTATTATAAGAGTAAAACCAACATCGGAAATCCCAATCTTTTACCCGAAGAAAGTGAGGCCTTTGAATTGGGTATTAAATATGGAACCCACTTCCTGAACGGACATATTGCCGGATTCTACAGAAAAGGCAGCAACATGATTGACTGGGTAAAACAAAATCCGGATGACTTATGGGAAAGTAAAAACCTGACCGAAGTAAATAATCTGGGTATAGAGACCAACATCACCTTCTTACCCGAAGGGGTCTTTGGCGAATCATTCTTTATTAAGAAGGTTTCATTAGGCTATAGCTATATAGACCAGGACAAGTCAAGCGAAGGATATATTTCCAATTACGCACTGGATTATCTGAAACATAAATTCAGCGCCCAGGTTAGTCACAAGTTATCTAAAAACATCTCTGCCACCTGGTATGTGCGCTGGCAGGACAGGGCCGGAAGTTTTACCCGGTACGAGGCACTTAAGCCCGCAAGGGAGGAAGCCTACGCTCCTTATTGTGTAGCAGATCTGAATATAAGCTATTCTCTTAAGAAGGCAACCTTCTATGCCGAGGTGAACAATCTGTTTGACGCCGTATATTACGATCTGGGAAATATCCCTCAACCGGGTATATGGTTTAAAGCCGGATTTAACTATACTTTTAGCTACTGATTAACTTTTCAGGTTGATACTTAAAAATAGATAACCTACAAAAGTTGAGGGGTAAAGATTAAAAATTTGGACTACTGATTACAATATGAAAAGGGCGCTTCCATCGCGGGAGCACCCTTTTCTTGTTTACAACTACTAAATACTATTTACCGTTTGCCGATAACCATTAGTCTGCTTCCATCTGTTCCATACAGAGCAATAGACTGTACCGGCTTGCCTTTTTCAAGGGCTTCAAATCTAACAATTTTGTTTATAGCTTCCAGCATCTCCATTTCGCCTTCCATATCAGGACAAGCCATTCGTGTAGAAGCTACTTGCAGAAACTTAATTATATTTATATGTGTGTCTGTGTATTCAATTGCTCCGGAGAACCGATTGCAGCCCGAATGACCGCTTATACGCTTTGCAGACACATCAAATATCATAACCTGGGTTGATACTTCGGGGACTACTTTTTTGTTATTTATCTCAACCACATTCCATTCGCCATTTAAATCTGTAAAAGAAGCTTTCGCCCCTTGAGCCGACTTACATCCGAAGAATAGAAACGGCAGAAAAAACAAAATTAAAAGTATCCCCTTCTTCATATAAAACCTATAAAAATTAAATCACACATAAGTAAGACGTAGAAGCAGGGGTAAAAGTTCCAAGCAAAGATAGAGTTTAGTCTATTTTAACAATTGGACGTATTAAATTCCGCAACATCCATTTCTTCGATTTCCATCTGAAATAGAGCAAGGTTCCTCTGGAACATTCGTCCAAAGCAAAGCCTACCCACATTCCGGCCAACCCCCATCCAAAAACAATTCCGAACAGATACCCACACCCCACAGCAAAGAACCACATGGAAAAAAGACCGATTATAACCGGAAAAAGCACATCTCCGGCCGAACGTAATGTAAGTATGAAGAGCAACACAACCGCCCGGCCCTGTTCCAATATAAAGTCGACCATCAAGGCTCCTATACCTAAGGTAATTATAGTTTCATTTTGTGTAAACTGAGACAAGATCGTCCGGCTGAAGATAAGGATGAACATACTTGCACACCCTGTTACGATCAACGAACGCTTCAGCGCATACATTGTTAACAGGTAGGTGGCCCTTTTCTTTCCCATCCCGATAAGATTGCCGGCACAGATACTTGAGCTCTGGGCTAAAGAGAGCGAAAAGAGATAGGTTACAATAACAATGTTTACCACATAAGCTCTTGCCGCCAGCGCTTCCGTTCCTAGCATGTTGATAAAATAGACAATCATCACCTGTGAGGCATCGTAGCTTATCTGCTCGGAAGCTGCCGGAATACCAATTTTCAAAGCTGCCTTTAGTTTGCCAAATGGAAAGGGCTTGAAATAGTCGAGGGGTAAACGTTTAACCAACCGGCTGAATAGAACTACAAATAACAACGACATGGCTACACCCCGGCAGATGGTGGTGGACAATGCCGCTCCCTGCACTCCTAAAGAGGGCATTCCAAAATGACCAAAGATAAGCGAGTAATTTCCAAAAACATTCAGGATGTTGATAATCAGCGTTACCTGCATGGCATAGTTGGGCTTGTTGGCTGCTCTCAAAACAGCTGATATAGTCTGACTTATTGCCTGAAAGAATGCAAAACCTCCTACCGTACGCATATAAACTGTAGCATCTTGCATCAGTTCGGGACGAATATTCATCATCTGAAGCATATTTTCTCCCCAGAAATACAACCATCCGCTTATCAGTAAACCGATAGAAGCATTAAAAAGGATGGATACGCCCATCACCTGGATAAAACTTTTATTGTCTTTTGCACCAAAATACAAAGAACACAATACAGTTGTTCCGGTTGTGGTCACATTAAACAGCAGAAAAACCATCATAAGCAGCTGATTGGCTACGCCGACTGCAGCTACTGAGCTGTCGGCATAATTGCTGAGCATAAACGTATCGACCACCCCCAACAACATAATCAGGAGATTTTCGATAAATATGGGACCGGTAAGCTTAAGTAGTTTACTTTTATAACTACCGGGGTTTGGTAAGTGCCAAATACGATTCATGTACCGGATTTCATTTTTATTTGAGCGCACAAAGTTACAAGTAAAAGGGTATTAATCTATTAAATTGGGACTTTCACTTTCTTTTTTAATAGTTGGGGATTCAAATAGGTGATTTTTCACTAAGTTTGTAACATTGAATGAAGTCTGACTTGAATATATCCATTAATAATGACCTGCAAATATTTTAATACCATCTCTAATTGGCTTGCTTTAGTAGGAGCTTTTACTTTTTTATCCATTGGTTTTGGATGCAAACAACCAGAAAAACCGGTTGAGGAAGTGGTTGATTTACGTGAATACCAGTATGGAATTTGTACCGACTC
>NZ_JBFWMI010000044.1:0-27590 GCF_050251695.1 Macellibacteroides sp. | reverse complement strand
AATTTTGAAAACCTAAAGTTACAAAAACTCTAGGAAATAGCAAAGGCCGAGCTTGGGAAAGTTCGACCTTTGTGCATAAAACGAGGGTGTGCCTATTTTGACACACCCTCTTTCATATTATGTATACTTGAATACTTATTCAGCAGATGCTTCGTTAGCTTCAGCAACAGTTGCTTCAGCTGTAGTAGCCTTCTTTCTTGAACGACGTGTTTTAGCAGCTTTTTTAGCTACATTTTCTTTCAACATGTTTTCGTTGTAGTCTACAAGTTCAATGAAGCACATAGCTGCATTGTCACCCAAACGATTACCAGTCTTAATGATTCTTGTATAACCACCTGGACGGTCACCAATTTTTTTAGATACTTCCTGGAACAACTCAGTTACAGCATATTTGTCCTGTAGTGAGCTGAAAACAACACGACGTGAGTGTGTGCTGTCGTCTTTACACTTTGTAATAAGTGGTTCAACATACTTACGAAGTGCCTTGGCTTTTGCTGTCGTGGTAAAGATTCTCTTATGCTTAATCAAAGAAGAAGCCATATTAGAAAGCATCGCCTCACGGTGAGTATTTGTACGACCTAAGTGATTGATTTTTTTATTATGTCTCATCGCTTTACTCTTTATCTAATTTATATTTCGTGATATCCATACCGAATGAAAGGTTCAAGCCTTCAAGCAGTTCATCTAGTTCTGTAAGTGATTTCTTTCCGAAGTTACGGAACTTCAACAAGTCATTTTTGTTGAATTTAACCAACTCACCTAACGTTTCAACATCTGCAGCTTTCAAGCAATTCAATGCGCGAACGGAAAGATCCATGTCTGCTAGTTTGCTCTTAAGTAGCTGACGCATGTGAAGAACTTCTTCATCGAACTCTTCATTACCATCTGTATCAACTGTTTCGGTAGCAATCTTTTCATCTGAGAACAACATAAAATGATGAATCAGAATCTTAGCAGCTTCTTTCAACGCTTCCTTCGGATGAATAGAACCATCAGTGGCTATTTCAAGAACCAGTTTTTCGTAGTCCGTCTTTTGCTCAACACGAAAGTTTTCAATTGAATATTTTACATTACGTATAGGTGTAAAAATAGAGTCGATAGCAATAACGTTGATGTCTGCATTCGGATCTCTGTTTTCGTCTGCCGGTACATAACCGCGACCTTTATTGATGGTTAATTCAATTTGTAAACTTGCGCTCGAATCTAGATGGCAAATAACCAATTCGGGGTTCAACACCTCGAATCCATTAAGTTGCTTACCTATATCTCCGGCTTTGAACTCTTCCGAACCCGAAACAGTAATACT
Source organism: Macellibacteroides sp. (assembly GCF_050251695.1). NCBI lineage: Bacteria > Pseudomonadati > Bacteroidota > Bacteroidia > Bacteroidales > Porphyromonadaceae > Macellibacteroides > Macellibacteroides sp. The sequence goes on along the minus strand of NZ_JBFWMI010000044.1, from coordinate 26,284 downwards.
TACTTTTTCATTCTCTACGTCGTCTACAATATGTTTGAATCTTACTTGTTTAAGATTCAAAATGATGTTTGTTACATCTTCTAAAACACCGGGAACAGTACCAAATTCATGTTCTACTCCTTCTATTTTTATTGATGTAATAGCAAAACCTTCAAGCGACGACAAAAGAATACGGCGCAAGGCATTACCTACAGTAATACCATAGCCGGGTTCCAACGGACGAAATTCAAACTTTCCGAAGAAGTTGTCCGCTTCCAACATTAATACTTTATCGGGTTTTTGAAATGCTAATATCGCCATGGAATCAATTATTATTTAGAATACAATTCTACGATCAACTGCTCAGTAATGTTTTCTGGAATATCAGCTCTTTCTGGCGTATGCAGTAATTTTCCGCTTAAAGTAGTCTGATCCCATTCAATCCAAGGATATTTGCTGTGATTGAAACCAGCCAAAGCATCAGTGATTACTTCCAATGATTTAGCTTTTTCTCTAACACCAATTACCTGACCAGGTTTTACAGAATAGGAAGGAATGTTTACAACCTTACCATCCACAACGATGTGACGGTGAGAAACCAACTGACGTGCAGCATCTCTTGTAGGTGCCAAGCCAAGACGGAATACAAGGTTATCTAAACGTACTTCCAACAACTGTAACAGAACTTCACCGGTAATACCTTTACTGCGTGAAGCCTTTTCAAAGATGATTCTAAATTGTTTTTCTAATACACCATAGGTATATTTAGCTTTTTGCTTCTCACGAAGCTGAATTCCGTATTCAGAAGTCTTTTTACGTCTGGAGTTACCATGTTGTCCCGGAGGATAGTTCTTTTTTGAAAGAACCTTGTCAGCTCCGAAAATAGCCTCACCGAATTTACGGGCAATTCTTGATTTTGGACCAGTATATCTTGCCATTTTTCTATTGTTTTAAATGTTCTGTATGAATCTGGAATCGTGCAGCCGCGATTGCAGAGAGGGATAATTTGCAATCTTATCACAATTCCGGATCCATGTGCAGGAAACTATTGTTAATTAAACTCTTCTCTTTTTAGGAGGACGACATCCGTTGTGTGGCAATGGAGTAACATCAACAATTTCTGTTACTTCAATACCTGCTCCGTGTATAGTTCTGATAGCAGACTCACGTCCGTTACCCGGTCCCTTAACAAATACTTTTACCTTTCTTAATCCAAGATCGAAAGCTACCTTAGCACAATCCTGTGCAGCCATCTGGGCAGCATAAGGAGTGTTTTTCTTAGAGCTTCTGAAACCCATTTTACCGGCAGAAGACCAGCTAATTACTTGGCCATCGCTGTTTGCAAGCGATACAATGATGTTGTTGAAAGAAGAATGAATATGTGCTTGTCCAAAAGCATCCACTTTTACGTTTCTCTTCTTTGCTGCGACTGTTTTTTTTGCCATATTAACTCTTATTATTTAGTAGCTTTTTTCTTGTTTGCAACAGTTTTCTTTTTACCCTTACGTGTACGAGCATTGTTTTTTGTGCTCTGGCCACGTAATGGCAAACCAATACGGTGACGCACACCTCTATAACAACCGATATCCATCAGTCGCTTGATATTTAACTGAACTTCAGAACGTAGATCCCCTTCTACCTTACATTCAGCTCCAATTATTTCACGGATTTGGGCAGCCTGATCGTCTGTCCAATCTTTTACCTTGATATCACGATTAATGCCTGCTTTATCTAAAATATAGTTTGAACGACTACGACCTATTCCGTAAATATAAGTCAAAGCAATTTCGCCTCTTTTATTTTGTGGCAAGTCTACACCAACTATTCTTATAGCCATATTACTTACTAAAATTATTGTGCAAAATTAATAAATTATCCCTGACGTTGTTTAAACTTCGGGTTTTTCTTGTTAATTACATACAAGCGACCTTTTCTTCTTACAATTTTGCATTCTGCGGTGCGCTTCTTTAAAGATGCTCTTACTTTCATATCTTGTTTTTTTTATTTGTACCTAAAAGCAATTCTACCTTTCGATAAATCATACGGAGACATTTCAACTCTTACTTTATCACCGGGAAGAATTTTAATGTAATGCATACGCATCTTTCCTGAGATATGAGCAGTAATTTCATGTCCGTTCTCCAATTCTACTCGAAACATTGCATTAGACAATGCTTCAATAATAACTCCATCCTGTTCAATTGCTGACTGTTTAGCCATATAAAATTCAATTAGATTAAATTGCGTTATCTCCTAGTACTTCTTCAATAAATTTAAACGAAGACAAAATATCAGGTCCGTCAGGACGAATTGCGATGCAATGTTCGAAATGTGCCGATGGTTTACGGTCTTTCGTCCGTACCGTCCATCCGTCATTTTCAAAAACGACATTTTTACTCCCAAGATTAATCATAGGTTCTATGCAGATACACATTCCACTTCTTAAAAGTGGTCCGCAACCACGACGTCCATAATTTGGAACTTCCGGTTCTTCGTGCATGTTCCTCCCGCATCCATGTCCTACCAATTCACGTACAACAGAATAATTACGGGTTTCACAATACGTCTGAATAGCATTTGCAATATCACCTACACGTTTGCCATCAACAGCCGCTTCAATTCCTTTATAAAGGGATTCTTTCGTTGTTTTCAACAAGTGTCTTACCTCGGGGGATACTTCTCCTACACAAAATGTGTAAGCCGAATCTCCTGTAAATCCATTGATATGCGTTCCGCAGTCAATCGAAATAATATCTCCATCTCTCAAAATAACTTTTGATGAAGGGATACCATGTACAACATGTTCGTTAACCGAAGCGCAGATCGAATTTGGAAATCCTCCGTATCCAAGAAATGCCGGAGTTGCACCATTATCCCTAATGAATTCCTCGGCTATCTTATCAAGTTGCAGCGTTGTGACCCCGGGGGCAACATGCTTGGCTAATTCACCAAGTGTCTTACCTACCAGTTGGTTGGCCACACGCATCAACTCAATTTCTTCGTCTGTCTTTAAATAGATCATTTACTAATAAGCGGCTACTGAGCCTGAACGTCCTTTAATTCTTCCTGATTTTAATAATCCGTCGTAATGACGCATCAACAAATGACTTTCAACTTGCTGTAGTGTATCTAACACAACACCAACCAAAATCAACAAAGATGTTCCTCCAAAGAATTGGGAGAATTCCATACTTACACCTGCCAATCTCGCAAAAGCAGGCATGATAGCTACCAATGCAAGGAAAAATGCGCCAGGTAAAGTAATACGGTCCATAATGGTATCAAGATAGTCTTTAGTATGTTTACCCGGTTTAACGCCTGGAATAAACCCATTATTTCTCTTCAAATCATCAGCCATTTGCGTTGGATTGATGGTGATTGCCGTATAGAAATACGTAAAGAGAATGATCAACACTGCAAATACAAAGTTGTACCAAAATCCTGTATTATCCATAAAAGCAGCCCAGAAACCACTTGATTCCTGATTGCTTGCAAAACCAACAATTGAAATTGGAATAAACATAATTGCCTGTGCGAAGATGATTGGCATAACGTTTGCAGCATTAACCTTTAAAGGGATATACTGTCTTGCACCACCATATTGTTTATTACCGATAATTCTTTTTGCATACTGTACGGGAACTTTACGGGTACCTTGTACCAATAAAATAGCACCTGCAATAACAAGCAAAAGGAACAACATTTCAAATAAGAACATTACAAGTCCTCCTGTCTTTTCAGTTGTTCTGGAGATAAATTCCTGGAACAATGAGTGAGGAAGACGAGCTATAATACCAACGAGGATAATGAATGAAATACCATTACCTACACCTTTATCTGTGATTTTCTCTCCCAGCCACAAGACAAACATACTTCCTGCAGCAAGAATAATAGTACTATAAATAGTAAAAAAGAAACCAGCTGGTAAAGCGGCGCCTACAGCTTTAAGCTGTACACTTAGGTTCACAAGATACGTAGGACCTTGGAACAAAAGGATAGCTACTGTTAGGTAACGGGTCCACTGATTAATTTTCCGACGGCCACTCTCGCCTTCACGTTGAAGTTTCTGGAAAGAGGGAACTGCGATGGCTAACAACTGCATAACGATGGATGCGGAGATATATGGCATGATACCTAATGCAAAAATAGATGCATTGGCAAAGGCACCTCCTGAAAACATATCAAGAAGTGCTAATAATCCGCCCCTTGTCTGCTCCTGCAAAGCGGTTAATGCTTTGGGATCAACACCTGGAATAACAACATACGTACCAAAACGATATACCATTACTAATAAAAGAGTGGTGAGGATCCGATTTCTCAGATCCTCTATCTTCCAGATATTTTTTATTGTATCTATTGCTCTCATAGCTTAGATTTTAACAACATTTCCACCTAAAGCTTGGATGGCTGTTTCTGCAGTTTTTGAGAAAGCGTGAGCTTCAACATCAATCTTTGCAGTTAATTCACCTTTTCCAAGAATTTTAACCAATTGAGATTTTGAAATAAAGCCAGCTGCAATTAGTTCTTCAACGCCAATTTTAGAAAGCTGTTGAGCTTCTGCCAATTGCTGTAAAGTGTCTAAGTTGATAGCCTTATATTCTACACGGTTAATATTCTTGAAGCCAAATTTAGGCAAACGTCTCTGAATAGGCATTTGACCTCCTTCGAAACCAATCTTTCTGGAATAACCAGAACGAGATTTAGCTCCTTTGTGTCCGCGTGTTGAAGTACCACCTAATCCTGAACCCGGACCACGTCCGATTCTTTTTCTGGCCTTGGTAGATCCTTCAGCAGGTTTTAAATTTGATAAATTCATTTTGTATAATTTATTTTTTTTAAACCAATTATTACTTTTCTACAGAAACCAAATGTTTCACTTTCTCTACCATACCAAGAATAGCCGGAGTAGCTTCGTGTTCTACAACGCGGTTCAATTTCTTCAGGCCAAGTGCATCAAGTGTCAGTTTCTGTACTTTAGGGCATTTAATTCTGCTTTTTACTTGTTTAATCTTTATAGTCGCCATAATTATACCTCCCTTATTTAACCTCTGAACACTTTTTCAACTGAGATACCTCTGTTCTGAGCTACAGTAAACGGACTTCTCAACTCGCCAAGTGCAGCAATAGTTGCTTTTACAAGGTTATGAGGGTTTGAAGATCCTTTTGATTTAGCCAAAACGTCGGTAATACCAACACTCTCAAGTACTGCACGCATAGCACCACCAGCCTTAACTCCGGTACCATGAGATGCCGGTTTGATAAGAACTTCTGCACCACCAAATTTAGCAAGTTGTTCGTGAGGAATAGTACCCTTGTGAACTGGAACCTTGATTAAATTTTTCTTAGCAGCTTCTACACCTTTAGCAATCGCTGTCGTTACTTCACCAGCCTTACCTAAGCCCCAGCCAACGATACCATCTTCGTTTCCAACTACTACAATAGCAGCAAAACTAAAAGTACGTCCACCTTTGGTTACTTTTGTAACACGGTTAATTGCAACTAATCTATCCTTCAACTCTAAGTCGTTGGTCGATTTTACTCTATTATTAACTCCTGCCATCTTAATTAAAATTTAAGGCCGCCGTTACGAGCAGCATCTGCTAATTCTTTAATTCTCCCATGATACAGGTAACCATTACGGTCAAAAACAACTGCCTGAACACCAGCTTCCTGAGCGCTCTTGGCAATTTGCTCGCCTACCTTAGCTGCAATCTCCTTCTTAGGAGCTTTGTCTTCGATCTTCAAAGATGAAGCAGCAGCCAGTGTACGGCCTGTTGTATCGTCAATTACCTGTGCATAGATCTGCTTGTTGCTTCTAAACACAGTCAAGCGTGGACGCTCTGCAGTTCCAGAGATCTTGCTGCGTACGCTTCGTTTTATCTTTAATCTTCTTTCTTCCTTCGTTGTCATAATAATTTCAGTTTACGTAAATTACTTACCTGCTGACTTTCCAGACTTTCTGCGGATTTCTTCACCTACAAACTTGATACCTTTACCCTTATATGGCTCTGGCATACGGAATGAGCGAATCTTAGCACATACTTGACCTAGTAATTGTTTGTCAGCCGATTCAAGGATAATAAGAGGATTCTTATTTCTCTCTGATTTGGTTTCAACCTTAATTTCTGCAGGTAACTGTAAGTAAATATTGTGAGTGAAACCTAATGAAAGGTCTAACAACTGGCCTGCGTTAGATACACGATAACCAACACCTACAAGTTCAAGTTCTTTTTTGTAACCTTCGGATACACCCAGAACCATGTTGTTGATTAATGAACGATACAGACCGTGCATAGCACGATGTTCTTTACTTTCGGTCGGTCTTGTTAACGTTAGGACACCAGCTTCGAAAGATACTTCGATAGCAGGGTTAACAGCTTGAACAAGCTCACCTTTAGGACCTTTAACAGTCACTACAGAATCCTTGATAGTAACAGTAACACCGGCTGGTACGTGGATTGGTAATTTTCCTATTCTTGACATTCTACTTTCCTCCTAAATTAATAAACATAACATAAAACTTCACCACCAATCTTAAGATCGCGGGCTTCTTTGTCTGTCATAACACCTTTAGAAGTAGAAAGAACAGCAATACCTAAACCATTCAATACTCTTGGCATTTCCTTGTAACCAGTGTACCTACGTAAACCCGGAGAAGAAACTCTTTCGAGTTTCTTAATAGCATTTACTTTGTTTACGGGGTCATACTTCAAGGCAATTTTAATTGTGCCTTGAGGACCTTCTTCTACAAACTTAAAATTAAGAATGTAGCCCTTGTCAAAAAGAATCTTAGTGATCTCTTTTTTTAAATTTGACGCCGGCACTTCTACGACTCTGTGCTTGGCTTTAATTGCGTTACGCAATCTTGTCAAATAATCTGCAATAGGATCTGTCATATAATAAATAATTAAATTGATCCGGACTCCCGGACAATATTTAAACTAAAAAAATTCTTACCAACTTGCTTTCTTTACACCAGGGATTAAACCATTTGATGCCATTTCACGGAATTGAATACGTGAAATGCCGAACTGGCGTACATAGCCTTTCGGACGACCTGTTAATTTGCAACGATTGTGCAAACGTACAGGAGAAGCATTTTTGGGTAAAGCTTGCAAACCTTCATAGTCGCCAGCAGCCTTAAGTTCAGCTCTTTTAGCGGCATATTTCGCAACAAGCTTCGCTCTTTTAACCTCGCGGGCCTTCATTGATTCTTTAGCCATAACTACTTAATCTTTTTTAATATTTTTAAAAGGCAACCCAAATTCTCTCAACAGAGCATACCCTTCTTCATCTGTTTTCGCAGAAGTTACAAAGGTAATATTCATTCCCAATATTTTGGTAATACTATCGATATTTATTTCAGGGAAAATAATTTGCTCCTGAATACCCAATGTATAATTACCTCTTCCATCAAACTTACTTTCGATACCCTTGAAGTCACGGATACGTGGCAAAGCAATACGTACAAGTCTTTCAAGGAACTCATACATCTGCTCACGACGTAATGTTACCATTACACCGATAGGCATTTTCTTACGAAGTTTGAAGTTAGAAATATCCTTTTTTGATACAGTAGCAACCGCTTTCTGACCTGTAATAGTAGTCAGTTCGCTGATAGCGATATCAATAATCTTCTTATCAGCAGAAGCCATACCTAAGCCCTGGTTGATAACAATCTTCTTCAAAACAGGAACCTGCATTACAGATTTGTATTCAAATTCCTTCATCAAAGCAGGAACAACACGATCCTGATATTCTTTTTTAAGATTGGCAGTATTGCTCATTATTTAATTTCCTCCCCTGATTTTTTTGAATAACGAACTAAAGAGCCTTCAGCATTCAACTTACGACCGATACGAGTAGCTTTACCAGACTTTGGATCTACTACATTCAAATTCGAAATATGAATGGGTGCTTCTTTCTTTTCAATTCCTCCTTGCGGATTCTTTGCATTAGGCTTGGTATGCTTTGACACCATATTAACACCTTCAACAACGGCGCGCTGATCTGCTACAAGAACTTGTAGCACGCGACCAGTCTTACCTTTGTCTTCGCCAGTATTAACAAATACTATATCGCCTTTTTTAATATGTAATTTACTCATTACTTACAGTTTTACTGAATTAAAGTACTTCCGGAGCAAGTGAAACAATTTTCATATTAGCTGCACGAAGCTCTCTAGCTACCGGACCAAAAATACGACTTCCGCGAATATCACCACCGGCATTTAACAAAACACATGCGTTGTCATCAAAGCGGATGTATGAACCATCCTGGCGACGAATTTCCTTCTTTGTACGAACGATGATAGCTTTTGAAACTGCACCTTTCTTTACATCACTTGAAGGTATAACGCTTTTGATTGCCACTACAATCACGTCACCAACAGAGGCATAACGCTTTCTTGTACCACCCAATACACGGATACAAAGAGCTTCTTTTGCGCCACTGTTATCACAAACTACTAGTCTTGATTCTTGTTGTATCATCTTACTTCGCTCTTTCGATTATTTGTACTAATCTCCATCTTTTTGTCTTGCTCAATGGACGAGTTTCCATAACCTTTACAGTATCGCCGATTGAACATTCGTTATTTTCGTCATGAGCGTGGTACTTCTTCGTCTTGTTAACGAACTTTCCGTAAATGGGGTGTTTTTCCTTCCATTTAACAGCAACAGTGATGCTTTTTTCCATCTTGTTGCTAACTACTACGCCTGTTCTTTCTTTTCTTAAATTTCTTGTTTCCATCAGGCTCAATTATTTATTATTAAGTTCTCTGTAGCGCAATTCAGACTTCATGCGCGCAATCGTCCTGCGTTGTTGTTTAATCTGAGCAGGATTGTCAACAGGAGTAATAGTATGATTGATTCTCTTCTGATCGTAAGCTGCTACTTCAGCATCTACTCTTTCAATCAACTCCTTTGTGCTTAATTCTTTAATTTCTGCTATCTTCATAACAATTACGCATTTTGATTTTGAAAGTCATAATCACGTCTTACTACAAATTTTGTAGTAACCGGAAGCTTTTGAGCTGCAAGGCGCAATGCTTCTTTAGCTACATCGAAAGGAACCCCTTCAATCTCGAAAATAAGACGTCCTGGTGTAACAGGTGCCACAAATCCTTCTGGCGAACCTTTACCTTTACCCATACGTACTTCTGCAGGCTTCTTAGTAATTGGTTTATCTGGGAAAATACGCACCCAAACCTGACCCTGACGTTGCATGTAACGAGTTACAGCAATACGGGCAGCTTCGATCTGACGACCTGTAATCCACTTGGACTCCAATGACTTTATACCAAATGATCCGAATGACAACTGGTTTCCACGCTGAGCTTCGCCCTTCATGCGACCTTTTTGTTGTCTTCTGAACTTTGTTTTTTTAGGTTGTAACATCTCTTGTTTTTTCTAACGTTTAACGATTAGCTTTCTTTCTCTTGAAGTTCTTATCTCTGTTGCCTGAGGTATTGCTGTCATTTCTGCGACCTGAATCTTTAGAAGCAGTAAATGAAGGAGCAAGATCTCTCTTACCATAAACTTCACCACGACAGATCCAAACTTTAATACCAATCAAACCAACCTTTGTCAACGCTTCACCTAAAGCATAATCAATATCTGCTCTAAAAGTGTGCAACGGAGTTCTTCCTTCTTTATACATTTCTGAACGGGCCATTTCAGCACCATTCAAACGACCAGAGATTTGCACTTTAATACCTTCGGCACCCATTCTCATGGTAGAGGCAATAGCCATCTTAATAGCACGACGATATGCAATTTTACCTTCAAGCTGACGTGCAATATTGTTTGCTACGATCACTGCGTCCAATTCGGGTCTTTTTACTTCAAAGATGTTAATCTGAACTTCTTTGTCAGTAATTTTCTTCAACTCCTCTTTCAACTTATCAACTTCCTGACCACCTTTACCGATGATAATACCCGGACGTGATGTGCAAACTGTAATTGTGATCAACTTCAGTGTACGTTCAATAACAATACGTGATACACTAGCCTTAGCCAGACGGGCATTCATATATTTACGGATCTTGCTGTCTTCCAACAGTGTTTCACCATAATTATTTCCGCCATACCAGTTGGAATCCCATCCACGGATGATTCCTAAACGATTACTAATCGGATTAACTTTTTGTCCCATCTACAATTAATTTTGACTATCGTTTGTACTACGTGTATCAACAAACAAGGTAACGTGGTTCGAACGTTTACGAACACGGTAACCTCTTCCTTGAGGAGCTGGACGCATTCTCTTCAACATTGTAGCAGAATCTACCTGTATTGAAGACACGAACAGTTCTCCTGTTTCTGCTTTGCGCTCATTCTTTTGCTCCCAATTTGCAATCGCTGAACGTAGCAATTTTTCTACTCTTGCAGAAGCTTCCTTATTAGAAAACTTCAAAACACCAAGTGCTCTGAAAACTTCCATACCGCGGATCATGTCTACTACTAGACGCATCTTGCGGGGAGAAGTTGGCACATTTCGCAATTTTGCGAAATACATGGTTTTTTGGGCTTCTTTTCTTGCTTCGGCTGATATTCTTTTTCTAGCACCCATTTTATTGATTCTTTTAATTTTCAGATTCCTGAATTCCTGTTACTACCGATATTACTTTTTCTTACCACCGGAGTGACCACGGAAAGTACGAGTTGGAGAAAATTCTCCCAACTTGTGACCAACCATGTTTTCGGTAACAAAAACAGGAATAAATTTATTTCCATTATGAACTGCAATAGTATGGCCTACAAAATCAGGCGAAATCATTGAAGCTCTTGCCCATGTCTTAACCACAGCTTTCTTGCCTGACTCATTCATAGTCAAAACCTTTTTTTCAAGCTTGATATTGATATACGGGCCTTTTTTTAGCGAACGACTCATAGTTTACTTAATTAATCAGTTTACTTCTTTCTTCTTTCAATTATATACTTTGAAGAATGCTTTTTAGGAGCTCTTGTCTTCAAGCCCTTTGCATATAAGCCTTTACGTGATCTAGGATGTCCTCCTGATGCACGTCCTTCACCACCACCCATTGGGTGATCAACTGGGTTCATTACAACCCCACGGTTACGAGGACGACGACCAAGCCATCTAGAACGACCGGCCTTACCTGATTTTTCAAGCCCATGGTCTGAATTGCCAACACTACCGATGGTAGCTTTACAAGCTGCAAGAATTTTGCGAGTTTCGCCTGAAGGCATTCTAATGATCGCATAGGTACCTTCTCTCGAAGTTAACTGCGCAAAAGCACCAGCCGAGCGAACTAACTTAGCCCCTTGTCCGGGACGTAATTCAATATTGTGAACAATCGTACCAATAGGAATATTCTGCAGAGGCAGCGTATTACCTACTTCAGGAGCAGCATCGCTACCTGAAACCACTGTTTGGCCAACTTCCAGACCATTAGGAGCGATGATATAGCTCTTTGCTCCGTCTACATAATACAACAGTGCAATACGTGATGTACGATTGGGATCGTACTCGATTGACTTAACTGTTGCAGGAATGCCATCTTTGCTTCTCTTGAAATCAATAAATCTGTACTTTTGTTTGTGACCACCTCCAAGATAACGCATTGTCATCTTACCGGTATTGTTACGACCACCAGTACTTCTTTTACCTGTTACAAGAGACTTCTCTGGTGTACTTGCAGTGATTTTATCAAATGCACCAATAACTTTGTGTCTCTGCCCCGGTGTTGTGGGCTTTAATTTACGTATTCCCATTTTTCTTCTTAGATATTACTAAAGAAATCGATTGTTTCTCCTTCTTTCAACGTTACGATTGCTTTCTTAAAAGATGCCTGCTTTCCGTTAATTACACCTGATTTAGTGTAACGACTTTTCAACTTACCCGCATAGTTGATGGTGTTAACATCAACTACGGTTACGTTGTACATATCTTCGATCGCTTTCTTTATCTCTAACTTGTTGGCATCAGGAGAAACACGAAAACCATAGCGATTAGCCATCTTTTCAGTAATCGCTGTTTGTTTCTCTGTTACTATAGGTTTAATAATAATTCCCATTATTTTACTCCTTATGCTTTAAATAAATTATCAATAACAGCCACAGAACTTTCTGTCAGCACTAAACTTGTAGCGTTAAGCACTGCATATGTGTTTATTTCTGAAGCAGTTATCACATTTGCCTTCTCGATATTACGAGCCGACAAATATACAAAATTATTTCTCTCCGCTAAAACTAAAAGTAACTTTCTATCAGCCACTTTCAGATTTTTAGTAATTGCAGTAAATTCTTTTGTCTTAGGAGCTTCCATAGCAAAATCTTCAACTACAACGATTGCATTAGCTTGCGCTTTGTAAGCCAAGGCAGATTTACGTGCAAGACCTTTTACCTTCTTGTTCAATTTAAACTCGTAGTCTCTGGGTTTAGGGCCAAAAACACGTGCACCACCAACCAATAAAGGAGAGTTAATATCACCACGACGAGCGCCGCCACCACCTTTTTGTTTGATAAGCTTACGGGTACTACCTGAGAGTTCACTTCTCTCTTTCGACTTGTGTGTTCCCTGACGTTTGTTTGCTAAATGCTGTTTTACATCCAGATAAATAGCATGATCGTTGGGCTCAATGCCGAAAATAGCATCATTCAAAGTTACCTTTCTTCCGGTATCTTCGCCTTTAATATTTAATACGCTCAGTTCCATTACTTCTCAATTAATACGATTGAACCTTTTGCTCCTGGTACAGATCCTTTAACTAGTAAAAGATTGTGTTCAGGCATCACCTTGATCACTTGAAGGTTTTGAACAGTTACACGTTCGTTACCCATTTGACCAGCCATACGAGTTCCTTTGAACACTTTAGCAGGATAAGAACATGCTCCAACACTACCCGGTGCACGAAGACGGTTATGCTGACCGTGAGTAGACTGACCTACACCACCGAAACCATGACGTTTAACAACACCTTGGAAACCTTTACCCTTAGATGTTCCGATAACATCTACGAAACCTGCATTTTCTAAATAATCTACAGAGATTACATCTCCTAAATTATAAGAGGTTTCAAAATTCTTGAACTCGGCCAAGTATCTCTTGGGAGTTACGCCTGCTTTCTTAAAATGTCCCATTTCAGGCTGTGTTGTGTGTTTTTCCTTTTGATCCTGGAAACCCAACTGTACAGCTTCATAGCCATCTTTTTCGAGCGTTTTAACTTGCGTAACAACACAAGGACCCACTTCGATAACAGTGCATGGAAGATTTTTTCCCTCGGCACTGAAAACGGATGTCATTCCGATTTTTTTTCCTAATAATCCTGGCATTTCACTTAATTTTTAAATACTCACACTTTAATTTCAACTTCTACACCGCTGGGCAACTCCAGCTTCATCAATGCATCAACTGTTTTAGCAGTTGAGCTATAGATGTCAATTAATCTCTTATAAGAAGAGAGTTCGAACTGCTCACGAGACTTCTTGTTTACGAAAGTCGAGCGGTTCACAGTAAAAATACGCTTATGCGTAGGCAGAGGTATAGGGCCGCTTACAACAGCACCGGTAGCCTTTACCGTCTTTACAATCTTCTCAGCAGATTTGTCTACTAGAGAATAGTCGTAAGACTTTAATTTAATTCTGATCTTTTGGCTCATATCTATTTATATGTTTCTAAATTATTTGATCAAATCCACACGACCTTGAACCTCTGTCAAAACTTGCTTAGCAATTGAAGAAGATACTTCAGCATAATGTGAAAAATGCATTGAAGAAGTAGCACGACCTGATGTAATCGTACGCAAAGATGTTACATATCCGAATGTTTCTGCCAAAGGAACTTTAGCTTTAACGATACGAGCACCTGTACGGCTTGATTCCATACCTTCAACCTGACCACGACGTTTGTTCAAGTCGGAGATAACATCACCCATACTTTCTTCCGGAGTTACAACTTCCATCTTCATGATTGGTTCCATCAAAGCAGGTGAAGCTTTTTCTGCTGCACTCTTGAATGCCTGGATAGCACAAATTTCGAACGAAAGCTGATCTGAGTCAACCGGGTGGAATGAACCATCAATAACAGTAACTTTCAACTGATCCAAAGGATAGCCTGCAAGTACACCATTCTTCATAGCTTTCAAGAAACCTTTTTGAATAGATGGGATGAATTCCTTTGGAATATTACCACCCTTAACTTCGTCAACAAATTGCAATTCGCCTTCGAAGCCTGCATCAACCGGTTCAACACGAACAATGATATCAGCAAATTTACCACGACCACCAGACTGCTTCTTGTAAACTTCACGAAGCTGAACTGATTTTGTGATAGCCTCTTTATAAGTAACCTGAGGACGGCCCTGATTACATTCAACCTTGAATTCTCTTCTCAAACGGTCAACAATGATATCAAGGTGAAGCTCACCCATACCACTAATTACAGTCTGACCTGTTTCTTCGTTGGTTTGAACACGGAAAGTAGGATCTTCTTCGGCCAATTTAGCCAATCCCATACCCAACTTATCCATATCTTTCTGAGTTTTTGGCTCAACAGCGATACCGATAACTGGTTCAGGGAAATCCATTGACTCCAATGAGATCAGATTGTTTTCGTCACAAAGAGTATCTCCGGTACGGATATCTTTAAATCCTACACCTGCACCGATATCTCCACATCCGATAACATCCTTCGGATTCTGCTTATTTGAGTGCATCTGGAACAAACGAGAAATACGCTCTTTCTTACCTGAACGAACATTATAAACATAAGATCCGGCAGGAAGTTCTCCAGAATAAACACGGAAGAAACAAAGACGTCCAACATAAGGGTCTGTAGCAATCTTAAATGCCAAAGCACAAAGAGGCTCGTCACTTACTGGATGACGAACAATTGTTCTATCCGGATCATTAGGATCAGTACCTTCAATCGCAGGAGTATCAGCAGGACTTGGCAAATATGCACAAACAGCATCAAGCAATGTCTGTACACCCTTATTCTTGAATGAAGAACCACAAATCATCGGATTGATCTGCATAGCAATTGTTCCTTTACGGATTGCATTTACAATCTCATCTTCAGTGATAGTTGAAGGATCTTCAAAATATTTTTCCATCAAAGTATCGTCGCATTCAGCAAGTACTTCAAGCATCTTGTCTCTCCACTCTTCTGCTTCCTCTTGCAAATCAGCAGGAATAGGTCCTACTTCATATTCAGCACCCATTGTTTCATCATGCCAAAGAATAGCTTTCATTTTAACAAGGTCTACTACACCCTTGAAAGTTTCTTCTGCGCCGATAGGGATTTGAATTGGACATGGATTTGCACCAAGTACAGTTTTAACCTGACTTACAACTTCATAGAAGTTAGCTCCTGAACGGTCCATCTTATTTACGTAACCAATTCTCGGAACATTGTATTTATCCGCCTGACGCCAAACAGTTTCAGACTGAGGCTCAACACCACCTACAGCACAAAAAGCAGCAACGGCACCGTCAAGAATACGCAACGAACGCTCTACTTCTACAGTAAAGTCAACGTGTCCCGGGGTGTCAATCAGGTTGATTTTATATTTTTCATTAAGATAATTCCAGAAAGTAGTAGTTGCAGCAGAAGTGATAGTAATACCACGCTCCTGCTCCTGCTCCATCCAGTCCATTGTTGCAGCGCCATCGTGCACCTCACCGATCTTGTGAGTTAAACCGGTGTAGAAAAGAATACGCTCAGAAGTCGTAGTCTTTCCGGCATCGATATGCGCCATGATACCGATATTTCTTGTATACTTTAATAATTGATCTGCAGCTTTAGCCATTGTTTTTCTTTTTGCCTTATTTAAAATCTGAAATGAGCAAATGCACGGTTAGCTTCAGCCATACGGTGCATATCTTCTTTTCTCTTGAAAGAACCACCTTGGTTATTGAAAGCGTCAACAATTTCTGCAGACAACTTGTCAGCCATAGTCTTACCACCTCTCTTACGAGAATACAGGATAAGATTTTTCATAGAAATGGATTCTTTACGATCGGGGCGGATTTCAGTAGGTACCTGGAAAGTAGCACCACCAACACGGCGGGATTTCACTTCGACCTGAGGAGTAATATTGTCGAGTGCAGCTTTCCAAATTTCGAGAGCAGACTTTTCTTCGTTAGGTAATTTATTCTTAACGATTTCCAGAGCGGAATAGAAAATTTCGAAGGCAGTATTTTTCTTGCCATCATACATTAAATGGTTAACGAATCTCGTAACCTTAACATCACCGAAAACAGGATCCGGAAGGATCTGTCTTTTCTTTGGTTTTGCTTTTCTCATTTGTTTTCAAAAATTTTGTTCTTGTTCTTGGTTGCCTTAATTTGTCTTCAACGGTTCCGCCGAACCATTTACTCAACCTGTAGCCTATCCAAATAAACTCAAACCAGCTTTAATACTAAAATTTAAATTCTCAGTTTGAAGGGATGTAATAATTACTTCTTCTTTCCTTTAACAGGTGCTGCGGGTGCTCCCTTTGCTCCGGCTTTAGGACGTTTAGCTCCGTATTTAGAACGTCTTTGTGTACGTCCGTTAACGCCAGCTGTATCCAAGGTACCACGAACAATGTGATAACGCACACCTGGAAGGTCTTTCACACGACCACCACGTACCAATACGATTGAGTGCTCTTGCAAATTGTGTCCTTCTCCCGGAATGTAAGAGTTAACTTCTTTACCATTTGTTAAACGAACTCTGGCAACTTTACGCATTGCAGAATTCGGTTTTTTCGGTGTTGTTGTGTAAACTCTCACGCATACACCACGTCTTTGAGGACATGAATCCAATGCTGGAGATTTACCTTTAACTACCAAAGTTTCCCTTCCTTTTCTAACTAATTGCTGAATTGTAGGCATTTTTCTTCTTTTTAAACTTTGAATGTGTTATTATTATATATCTATATATTTCAATTTCAGGCAGCAAATTTACGCATTATTTCCGTGAAACCAAACAAGTTAGCCACTTTATTTCGTATTATTGCCGCTAAAAACGGCACAAAGTTACGTAATAGTTTCTGTTCTATAACAGCAAACTCTATAAGCATTCACATTATTTAATAGACATTAACATACTTCGATCGAAAGAAAAGCCCCAGCTTAATCTGATAAAACTCCTAAAACCAGCCCATTTATAGACTATTGAGCAAGTGAAAAGCGCAAGCTGATGCCATAATTTGAATTGGATGTAGGATAAGATGCCGATGAAACCAATGGTTCATTGATTTGTAAATCATAAAACGCTCTTAGACTAAGGGTTTTACTTAAACCATAATCAGCAGATAATTGAAGCGTTTTTGCTATATTTCCAGAGGTTGGTTGTGTAAAATTATCTTCAATCTTACGAATGAGGGATTGCGACTTCCGATAAGAAAAATCCAGGCGAACCGTAAGGTCATTGCTAAAATCCTTGGTTTGTTTCATTTTCAGAACTTTATTAAACTCGGTAAGTTTATAACCTAGTCCTATTACATATTCATTAGAAACTGCCTCCACCAATTGATAAGATGATATATTAAGGCTTAGATTCCTGGTAGTACGGTACTCAGAACGAGCAGTAACATTATTTTGAAAAGTTACATCCACTCCGATCAAAGGGCTAAATCCCTCCGTAATACTTACAGCCGAAATTTCATAAGGAGATGAGGGTAACGGATTGTTGGTAAGAACATCCCTAATAAAGCCCAGGTCATCCTGCCCGGCATCAACCCAATTCAAGAAAGAAGAGAAAGCTCCAACACTATAGGAACAACGGTACTGATGGTTTAATAAAACACTTTTAAAGTACTTTCTAAGTTCACCCACTCTTATAAGTCCATCATATGTCACCCTCCAGTTTGGAAGTAAACTCGAAAGAGAAGGGAAGGGCGAAAGAGAAACATTTGTTGCATTCTTTCCTGTATAAGCTGCGAGAAAAGCAGGTATTAAAACATCGGATGAGTTTAAACCAACATTACCCAGTTCAGAATTATAGGGCTGACCAGCCAATGCAGACCCTGCCAGAAAGCCTTTATCCGGATAAGACAGACCGTTGTAAACAGCCCCCAACCTGGAAGCTATGACCTCTCTGTTTGCTAAAAAAGTATTGAATGTTTCAGAATTATATCCATCAATGGCTTTCGATCGTTTAAAAGCGGTTGAAGCAGCTATGGTAGTCATAGTAAAGTTACCACCATAGGTTTCAGGCATACCTTGATACATATACTTTATTTCGGTATTGCGGGTATCAACCCTATTGGCATTTAAATCAATTTTAAGGCCAGAAATAGGCTCAAGGGTTGCCCTCAAGGTGAAATTACGTGCATGATTGATAATTGCTGGCGAAACATTATCTTCATTTTTAATAAGCCAGTCATTTTCATCAGCCTCATCAATGTAGCTACGCCTTACAGATCCGAAAGCAAACCCTAATCCGGGTGCAGTTCCTCCCAAGGTATTACTCTGCCCGATAAAATCTCCTATTTCAGGACGAAATCCGGGTAACATCATCCCATCTGTAATTGCATACTGAATGTTCAGACTGCGTAACATCATTAAGAAACGCGTTCCATGCTCCGCAACCTTATACCATAGTTCGTTTGACAAATCGGGACCGGGAAGTATTGACACTTTAATAGCTGTTGTGTCGAGATTCAGTATTTCAATTTCGCCGGCACTTATTGCTTTAAATTTGATTGCATAAACTTTCCCATCTGCTCCACGCGCAGAAACACGCACTTTCTTTGATGCCAGACTATGTCTTATTTTAACCGTACTATCCGGACTCAATTTAATATCTTTCTCCACTTTCAACGGTGCCGGCGGAGTTCTTCTATTCCTTGAGCTGGCAGATGCCACACGGGTGGTAGGGGTAAATTTCTGGTTCACCTTAGCTAGGAATTTATTCTTATTATAGAGTGAAACCAAATTAAAACGACCTGAAATATCAAACTGACGCTGATTCGTAATCGTATTGCCTATTTCTGTCAACGAATCTATTTCGGCTCCCCGCTCCCAATTATAAGATGCATTATAAGATAAAGAACCACTTGTCCAGTCCATAACAGGGATTAAAGCAAAAGGCAATGTGTAAGTCGCAGTAAAAGTCTGATCATACTTCATAGGTTTACCCATGTCAGAAATACTTTGCTTAACAGAATCTTTCCATACCTTATACTGATCAGGATTCAATTCTTTATTAACCTGCACATTAGGTTCTTCGATACGGGCATTCGTGCCCGATGTAAAATTAATATTCAGATTCTTTGTAAAATCCCATCGCAAACTAAATGCTCTATCCCAATAAAAGGTCGAACTAAATGAAACAGGTAAATTATTCTGGCCGCCCAAATCATCTAAATTCCTCAGCTTTTGCTCATAATAATTTCTCATCATGGCCGATTGGAATGAAATATTTGAGGGGAGATAATTAAGTCCAAATTCTTTTAAATAGCGTGTACTTCCTTTCTCTTTTACATTTTTAAAAGGAGTAAACGGCTTTACGTAAGGAGAATAAGAATAACTAAAGTTTGCCCGGTAATCTTTGGATGTTTCATACTGTGTTTCGGGATTTTTCATTGTAGATTCATTAAATGAATACCCCACTGAAAAGTTTGCAGGATCATATGGCATGGGAGTTTTACTGCGCACGTCAACTTTTACATTATTAAGAGCCACGCTTTTAATAATGGTTCTATCTTGCGAAAAATCAAGTATAGAGTCCCGATCATGTTTGGTCGTTGCCGAATTTAAAGCATCTTGTAATACGATATCCTGATCCAACGGATTATACTTTGGTTTTGTGGTCTCCTTTGAATAAGCATAGTACAGCGGTATACTTACTTTCGTTTTCTCTGGGAACAACTTCCCAAGTTCCACATTGGCAGCCATATTGTATTGGGCATAATCATCAAGCCTGCGTTCTGCAATGGATTGATCCAAACCTCCAAAGCCGGCAGTCTCCACACGCCCCCCCATATTCAACGTACCAAAATCCGAAAGAGCAATTTGTAAGTTAGCATTGGCAGCCCACCCTCCGTCTTCATTAAAATCTGTAAGTCGCAACTCATTCACCCAAAATTCACCACTTTTAATATCTTTGGAATTATTACGTACCCCGATCATAATTGTCTTGACCTCCGACAAGGAAGGATTACCCACTATCGTTATCTTATTAAGCGGAGACGCAGGATCATACTCAGAATAAGGTGTATAGAATGTTACATTCTCGTTCCCCTCCCTTTTTGCCTTATTTCTATTCAGTTTCAAATTGGTAAGTACCTCGAAATCAAAATTCAACGTATTTCCTTGCGGCCATACTGTAAATTGATCAGTCTCATTGTATGTACTGTAGTTACCATGGGGGGTAAGTAACAACGGGACTTCATACTCGTAATAATTGTTTTTATAATCAGAACCTAAGCGGATAAAGACAGACATTTCGCCGTTGGACAGATTAGTCACATCATTAATAAATTTTTCGGCATGGACAAACAGCTGCAACCGTTTATATTGCCTCAAATCATAATAGGTATTTTTATAAACAGCCCGTGCATCAGCAGGTGCAAGGTTTGTTATTTTCATAGATAATGCCTGTTCATTCTGCTGACGTAATTGTGGCTGGCCTGGATCTAGCATCCGGCTAACCCCGGGAGGTAGTACATAATTAACCGGCGTACGCTCGCTGTTTTCCTCAATATTAACAGTCGCCACATCCAGAGAGGCATTAATAACAGGAGGCAGCTTCGGATTAGAAAGATCTTGCGTATAATTGCGCCATTCACCACGGACCAAATCAAAAGATCCGAAACGCAGAATTGTTGTTTCACTAAAATCAGTCATAAACATACGCATAAAACGTATGGTTTTGAAATCATTTATGGATCCCACTTTCTGGTTATAATTCTTTACAGGAATCTTAAATTGATACCAATGAATAGTCTCTTCTTTTCCATTACGCAAATTAACCGTAACCTCTCTTCTATCCACAATATAGTTACTACCTACCACTAAATCTTTAGGGCGTAATGACACCTTATATTGATAATATTTCTCAAATTCATTTAACGTGTTATCCTGATTGATATCTTCAACATCGGGAATTGTGCGGGCTGATATATCATACTTTTCCGGAGAATCCTCTGATGCAGTAGAATTCCCTTCTACTCCGTTATAACGTTTATAACGCTCCAGAATCCCTACTTCTTTCACATCATAGTCAGATCCTCTGAAGTAATGATAATCATCCCCTGCCGGATCATTGAATGGAGAAAAAGGATCTTCCATCATTTGAGCCAGAGTTTCGCCTGAGAGTCGCGACTGTAATTTTGACAAGTAATCCTGATAGGTAGAAAATTGTTTCTCATCAGCCGACGACAAACCATTAAATCCCACATCCTGCAGTTTACGGGCGCCTTGCGTATTATCAAAGGCATATACGGTTGACTGACGTTTTGGAACTCTCCCCCACACAGTCTCTTCCACAGAACTTAAATCACCATCAATTGGAAGACCATTCTCGAAAAACTTTTTCTCATCCCTCAGTATGTCTTCCGAAATCTCTCCAAGATTAAAATAAAGATCTCCTCCTTTGCCATTTGCATTGTATATAAAAGGATCCATCATCCAGAATTCGATGTATTCAATATTAGCAGCTTCAAAGTCACTCTGTTCTATTTTACGCATAATTCCACCCCATCTTTTATCTGGCATTGCAAGAGAACCATCTGCATTGATTCGGCCTGCATCTAGATTGTAAGGCCCCCGTTCAGTAGGGTAATAGGCTAAGTTAAGTACCGGCAATGTATTATTCTCATTGTATGAAAGATCTTTATTCGGGAACAGCTCCTGTGTCTTTACTTCTCTCACATAGTGATTGGATAACTGATCCAAATCATTTTTAATATGATTGGGAGCAATCGATGAATTTTTACGGGTAAATAATCCATCTATATAATACCACGCGAGTAAGGCCCGGTTCTTTCCATAATCAATATTATTAGTGAGCGATGCTTCAGGGAATAGGCTATTTGCAGCATCACTGTAAGGAACACTTGATAATGTCCAGGGATAAGGATTTAACAAATCAATTCCAGTCTGCGTCGATTCAAAATCATCCAGATAAGAATATCCGCCCGTATATTTGTTCTCATAATGACCTGGAATCAGATTCGCAAATTCCGCTTTCAAAGAAATCTGCGAAGGCTTTGTAAGAGTAAGCAAAGGCAATTTGTCAAACAGATTTGTAAGCCATTGCGATTCGGTTTTATATGAGGTATTAAGTCCCCATAACGTATTTTTTATAGACTCATCACCAAATGCAGTTTTGGTTGTTAAAGGCAACTCCGACAAATGCATGATAGTTGCTCCCAGATTAAAGTTCTTGTTGAATTCATAATTCAAATCCACCCCCATCATGGTTTTACGCTGCATGCTGTAAGCTGACTGATTTTCGAGTGAAACACTCACAGCTGTACCACTGGAAATAATATTCTCATTTAATATCGTTACTATCCCTGAAGTATAATCCACAGTATAATCTACATTCTCCTGCAACGTCACACCTGCAGCCGTTACCCTTACAGAACCTCTGGCAACATTGCTAGCACCAAGCTGGATTTCAGAACTTGATGAAGCTTTATATTCGCCTTTGATCAGAAATTTATTTTTCTCAGTCAACTGTCTCGCTACAGTCAGGGTAGAATCATACAATTCCTGAAAGACATATTTATCGGCAATCACATCATTACCAATCTTTTTTCTTAAGTGGCTTCCAAAAGGCTCCACCACCGGAAAGAATACACGACCATTCTCCGAAAGAACTGTATATCCCTCTAAATAATCGAAAATCCCATCCGGATAAGTCTCATTCTTTGCATCAAGTCTGTCCAGGTTCATCACCCGTAACAACAGCTCGTCTTTGATATTTCCCTCCGACAAGTAACGTAAATATACGCCTGTGGTATCACTCTGATACAGAATATCTAATCTGAATTTCTCTTTATTTACTGCATATGCTCCCAAGGAATAGACATTTTTCATCATCAAATCCCAGAATGGAGAACCAGGAGACATTGCTGTTCCTTTAAGTAACTTTACATAGAGGCTGTTAGTGGTATTAACTGAATTATCTGTAGAGAATTCTCCCACCTGATATACAGAGCCACGGTAAGTATACTCGTAGGCAACAGCCAGCACCTCATCTGGTTGCAACTGAGTTTTAAGAGAAATGTACCCTAATTGTTTATTTAAATTAAATTCGGAAGGATCTAGTTTTCTTGCACTTTCCACCTTTTCGTAATCGGTTCCCCCTTCTATAAAGCCTGCAAAAGCCTGTGAAACCGTATTTATATTTCTGGCTTCAGGATAACCGGTAACAACCTGCTGATACAATGTATTTGCACCATTATAAGGTATAGAAAGCGAACCGGAAGGATTGAACTGCGGATTGCTGATATGACTGTTTTCTGCAAGGTCGGAAAAAGCAACAATATTTCTGGACTGATCGTAATTACTTCGTTTATTTGTAATCCAGACCTCCACTCTACTAATACTGATTCCTGAATTTATATATGGCAATTTTGACAAAGCAGCATCATAAGTATCTCTAAAGAAATGTGAAAGGAAAAAATGACGATTTTCATCGTACTGGTCGGCAGCAAATTCATATGGCTTGGTTTGTACACCACCTTTTGCTGAAACAGTCTGCGACTCAGATTCCTGTTGAGAAAAAATGGCCCCTACACGTAGCTTTCCAAACTGAAGTTCAGTTTTTATCCCAAACAATGCTGCACCGCCTCTGATCAATGAGTTTGAAGTGTTCATGCTAACATTACCGGCTTCCATCACCTTTATGATTTCATCTTCAGTACCCTCATATGCCAGCTTAAGTTTTTTTGAATCATAGTCGAATGTAGTCTCCGTATTATAATTCATTCCAAAATTCACTTTTTCTCCTACGGTAGCCTGTACATTAAGCTGCACTTGCTCTTCAAAATTAAAAAAAGTACGGTTTCTGGAACGCTGTGGTAACGACGGATTATCAGTTTTGTTACTTTTAAGTCCCATTTTAATTTCGGCAGTTCCTTGAGTCTTTACTCTTACTCCTCCTTTACCAAATATTTTTTCTGCAGCACCGAGATCAAATCCAATATCCGTTATTTTAAGCTCCTTATTCATCTCTTCACGGTAACTCTCTTCATTTTTTTGTCGGAAATAAGCACGCAGAGATTCCTGCAAACTATAATCCTGATACTCTTCGGGAGTTAAAGAGATGGGTGTACTCAGTTGCATGTCGCCCAACTTAGTCGTAACGATATAGGTGTTTGACTTTAAATCGTATTCTATCGAAGTTTTTACATTGTCCGGATTACGCAAATCCATGGGAGATTTTTTTATCAGATCGTCATAGGCTTCCGGCACTGTTTTAGCCACCGGATAACGAGGATCAAGAGAATCTCCTTCAAGAACTACCTGAGGCTCAAGCTCAGTTAATTCGGGCACCTCTGATGTAAAAATCAGATAATCCGCATTCAACGAATACAGACCAGTCCCGAATAACAGAACACATACAACTAATATGTAGTGAGCCCCCCTTTTCATCAAAGCATTCTAAGTGCGTCTTTAATAACTTTTTCCACTTCAAGAGATGGAGACCTCTTCAATATAGTAGCAACTGCCTTTTGAGACGCAGCCTTCTGAAAGCCCAGCATTACCAGTGCGGCAATCGCCTCTTCTGCAATCTGACCATTACCAGAACCAGACACGGCAGAATCTGCAACAACTCCCTGTAATTTGACTTTATTTTTGAGATCAACCAAAATACGCTGAGCGGTTTTTAGTCCGATACCCTTTACAGCAGTAAGTGCAGCTTCATTCTTGGAAGCAATAACCTGAACTAACTCAGATGGTGGAAGCGAAGACAAAATCATACGTGCAGTATTCGGGCCCACACCCGAAACACTTGTCAACAACAAAAACAATTCACGTTCTTCTTTATTATAAAATCCAAACAGCAGGTGGGCATCTTCTCGAATTACTTCGAAAACATAAATCTTACCCTGATGCTGACCATTATATGCAGTATAAGTCGTTAATGAGATATTCAATTCATACCCTACACCACCACACTCCATAACCATTCGGGCTGGAGTAAGCTCAATTATATCACCTCTTAAATATTCAATCATTTTGCGTCTAACCAGTTAAATGTTTGTTTATAACGCAAAAGTACGCAAAAGCGTATATTATAAGGCCTCTTTATTTAGAAAGCTGGTCAGGGATTCACAAAAAGCGAAGCGCCAGGGTTCAACGCATCAAAAACTTCAATACATCCTCTATCTTGCAATGTGATATAAATTTGCCTCAATTCTTCACCTCCAAAAGTGATATTTGACGGCTTCTTACCCTTACAGAAATACTCATACAGGATTTTTCCCTCAGGCGAGAGAACTACAACAGTTCCTTTATCGTACCTGCATATATAAAGATTACCTTTTATATCGCAACGCATTCCATCCATTCCATAATCGGCAAAACGATGAAAAAGACGCTTGTTGGATATATTTCCGTTCGGCTCGATATCGTATACCCAAACGTTCCGCTGCACTGATTCATTCACATATAATAAGCGTCCGTCGGGACTCACCTCTACTCCATTGGTTGTCCCCATGGAATCTTCCAACAATACCACTTCTCCCTTCGTCGATATTCTCCATAATTTACCAGTGTTATCAGACCAGGCAGGATCGCTGGCATAAATTGTACCATTTGGGGCGATGGATATATCATTGGGTTGATTCATTGACGGTTCATGAGCGAAAACTGAAATAATTTTTGTTTTCAGATCAACACAAAGGATATTATGATTGGTATAATCCGCCACAAACATCACCCCTTCAGCATTAAAACGAATTCCATTTCCAACCGATCCGTCGGGTAAGGTCAAAAATAGACCGTGTTCACCCGAAGACTTGATTAGTCCGATTGTTCCTTTAGTTGCATAATTGACAGCATATAGGTTACCAGCGGCATCTACTGCGGGACCTTCAATCCCCGACGTAAATGTACCTTCGGGAACAAGGTCACGACCATCGGGAGACGAGAACGCAACACACGAAACCATCAAGGAAGAAAGCAGTATACAAAGTTTCTTTTTCATAATATTACCTGTTGTTATTATTTTAATCAGCGTGCAAGATATAAAATATTACGTTCGATAATCGAGTAGGAGGAAAACAAAAGTAGTTTTCTTCCTACTTTTGTTTTCCGACCTCTCACACCACCGTACATGCCGTTCGGCATACGGCGGTTCTTTAATTACGATGCAGACGGCGATATAATCT